>PXEK01000004.1 GCA_003564735.1 Cryomorphaceae bacterium | reverse complement strand
TCACTTAAAAAAGAAAGCCGTAGCCTTGAAAAGCGGTACATTCAACACAAAGCGCGATTTTAATTTGCACAAAGTACTGCGCGCAATAGACAACAATGTTTTGGGCTCGCGGCTGGCGGAAAATGAAAAAGCTCCCCATGACGATTACTTTATGACTCCTCATGATTTAAAGGAACTTTACGGAGAGCACCGCTTTCTTGTTGATCGTGCAGCCGAATTACTCAACGGTTGCCAAGTGCATTTTGGTTTTGATGATGAAGTGCTTCCGCAAAACAAACAAACGTTTTACGGTTCTGACCAAAAAGATGAGCAGCAGTTGGTAAAGTTGGCGTATGAGGGTTTAAAGTACAGGTATCCCAAAGTTACAAACGAAGTAAAAAAACGCTTGCAAACCGAGTTGGAACTTATTGTAAAAAAGGGTTTTACGTCTTATTTTTTGATTACTCACGATTTTGTGAGTTACGCTCGGCGAAAGGGGTATTTTTACGTGGGGCGGGGGAGCGGTGCCAATAGTTTAGTGGCTTATTTACTGCGAATTACAGATGTAGATCCCATTGAGCTCAATTTGTATTTTGAGCGGTTCATCAACATGTTTAGAACGAGTCCGCCCGATTTTGACATGGACTTTTCTTGGAAAAACAGGCAGGATGTTACGCGCTATATTTTTGAAAAACACGGACTCAATAACACGGCATTGTTGGGAGCTTACGTTACATTTCAATTTAAAGCGGCGCTGCGAGAAACCGCTAAAGTATTTGGTTTGCCGCCCGACGAAATTGAGGAAGCGGCGCATTTGAAAAACTCCCGTGCCGCACTTGAGGAGCCGTTGAAATCTATTTTTAAATATGCCGCGCTGCTTGTAGATATGCCCAAGCAGCTTACGGTACACGCCGGGGGAATTATCATTGCGCAAAAACCGATACACTATTTTAGTGCCACAGATTTACCGCCTAAAGGGTTTCCTACAGTTCAATTTGACATGATTGCGGCTGAGGATGTGGGTCTGTACAAATACGATGTTTTGGGTCAGCGCGGACTTGCAAAAATCGCCGATGCTGTAGATATTATCAAGCAAAACCACCCCGATGCCGATTTTGATATTCACGATGTGGCGCGATTTAAAGAGGATCAAAAAATTAAAGCGCTGTTGCGTGAGGGGAAAACCATGGGTTGTTTTTATGTGGAGTCGCCGGCGATGCGCATGATTCTTAAAAAATTACGAGTTGATGATTATTTGGGGCTGGTTGCCGCGTCCTCCATTATCAGGCCGGGCGTTTCAAGTTCGGGGATGATGCGGGAATACATCAAGCGATTTCGGGATCCGGAAGAACGCAAAAATGCGCATCCGGTTTTGCAAAAAATCATGCCCGATACTTTTGGAATCATGGTTTATCAAGAAGATGTGATTAAAGTGGCTCATCAATACGGCGGACTTACGTTGGGTGAGGCTGATGTGCTGCGGCGCGGCATGAGCGGTAAATACCGGTCTCGCGATGAGTTTCAAAGGGTGAAAGATTCGTTTTTTAATAACTGCCGCGAAAAAGGGGAGCCCGTTAAAACGGTGACTGAAATTTGGAATCAAATCGAAAGCTTTGCCGGTTATGCTTTTGCGAAAGGACACTCCGCAAGCTATGCCGTTGAGAGCTATCAAAGTTTGTTTTTAAAAGCACATTATCCCATTGAATATATGGTGGCAACAACCAATAACGGCGGTGGATTTTACCGCACGCACCATTATCTTTTTGAAGCGGTAAGGCACGGAGCAACAATTGAAATGCCGTGCGTAAATAAAAGTGAGTCGCTCAACACACTTTGCGGTAAGGTGATATTTTTGGGACTTTCGTTTGTAAAGGGGCTTTCAGAAAAACTTGCGGCTGATTTGAAGTGGGAACGCGAGAAAAACGGAAGTTTTTCAAGCTTAGAGGATTTTATAGACAGAGTAAGACCCGGAATTGAAGATGCCGATAAACTTATTAGAGCCGGAGCCTTGAGGTTTACACGTAAAAACAAGCGTGAATTGCTTTGGCGCGCCCGCAGTTTGATTACCCCCGGAAAAGAGAAGTATGCACAAAAAGCACTATTTAAAACCGAAACCAAAAACTACCGGTTTCCCGATTTTGATGTTCATCCGCTTGAACATTATTTTGATGAATTAGAATTGTTGGGTTTTACGCTAAGTCCCAAAAAGTTGTTGGCACAAAAACGATCCGATTTAAAAATCACTACCCTCGATTTTCCGAGATTTGTCGGTAAAAAAGTTGAAATAATCGGGTACTTAGTAAACGTAAAGCCCACGCGAACCGCAGACCAAAAGAGAATGTATTTCGGCACATTTTATGACAAACGCGGCGATTGGCTCGATACCGTTCATTTTCCGGGAGTAAACGAAAAATATCCCTTTCGCGGTGAAGGTTATTACGTGATTAAAGGGCTTGTCACCGAGGATTTTGGGGTTTACTCCGTTGAGGTGGAGGAAATGCAACGGTTGCCTTTTGTTGATGATGTGCGGTATGAAGAGGTGTGAACTGTTCCCGAACAAGAGTTTTTAGCGGAATTGAAATTCCGAAAACTCTAAGTCGGGACGGCCGGTGGCCGGAGCTA
>PXEK01000064.1 GCA_003564735.1 Cryomorphaceae bacterium | reverse complement strand
TCCCTCTAAAGAAAAGCGCTTTTGTCCCACAAACTTCTTGTGTAAAAAGTCTTCAAATATTACGGCTTGATTTAGCTTTCGGTAAACGGTCCGTTTCTCGTCATCAGAGAAATCGGGCTGATTCCGATTTTTCTCCACACGCTCAACCAACCACTTCGATTGTGACGGTTTTCGATGCAGTATATACTCAACCCCAATGGATTTGCAATATGTATCTTCAAGAAAAGAAATTATATCCTTCAACTTTGCCGGGCCTAAACCCAGCTCTTTACCGGCTTGAAATGTTGCTTCCAAATCATCCTTACTCAGCCCATAGTACTCGGGAGAGATGGTATCAGCGTATTGACGACGCGTTCTTACGGGGTTCGTTTTTGTAAAAAGGTGACCACGAGAACGGTAGCCTTCAATCAGCTCCTTAACCTTGAACTCCTTTTCAAAATTTTCGGGGATAGCTCCGTTGGAATCGGCATCTTCGTAGTTTATTCTACTGAACTCGAAACCTTCAAAAAACTTTCTCCAGCCCTCATCTACACTATCGGGGTTTTCTTTAAATTGTTGATAGAGACCATCAATGGCATCAACATCTCCATTGCTTAGATACGAATATTTGTCCATGTTGCTATTTATGCTTAGGAAAGTACAAAACTAAAACATAATTAGATGAAAGGCGTAAAAATCGATGCTTTAACTATTTTTTCGAGATTACCGCTTTGTAAAAGTGAATCCCGTGAATTTCCAAGTGATCTCATTTGAATTGTATCGTGTTTCGATATTTTGGTCAGAATCCTGTCACCTCAGCAAAACGTCCTGTGAAAAAGCCGGGGCAATCCATAAAATATGGAGGTGTAAATCGACCAAAAGCCGGAACGTTTACCGGGAATACTTTTCTCTAAGCAATATTTTTTGCGCCTCCCTCCGCAAAATAAGAGCCGCCAAGACTTCACTCGACTTTTCAGGATTTGATTTTAGAGCTTGTTTGATATGGTGTTCACTCACATCAGCACGATAGAGCAAGTTCATCACACCCTTACTATTACTTGAAATGTGTTGATTGAATAGATGAATGAGGGAATCATATAAACACTCCAAAGAAGTGCACTCTTCAATGATGTTTACTTCTTGAGTTAAAACAAAAAGGTCTTTTACAAGTTGTAATTTCAAAAGATTTATATACCTTGGACGTTGAAAAATTGATTTTACATCTTCGAGCTTAGGCAAGGGGGATAAATCACTCATTTAATAAAGAACTTTACAATACTATGGCAAACATACTAATAACCGGCGGATCGGGAATGATAGGCCGCAAACTCACTAGCGCTTTACAAGAAAAAAATCACTCTGTAGCGTGGTTTTCCACGAGTTTAAAATCCGGGGACATCGAAAATGTAGATGTCTACTCCTGGGACTTACCTACCAAAACCGTGAGTGACGAAGCCAAAGAAAAAAAGTGGGATTATGTTTTTCACCTCGCCGGTGCCGGGGTAGCAGACAAACGGTGGACCGCCGAGCGCAAAAAAGAAATCCTTCAAAGTCGAGTTCAATCAACAAACGTTTTGCACGAGTTTTTAGCGGGTTCTGACCAAAAACCTAAAGCCGTTATAAGTGCATCAGCTATTGGTTATTACGGTTTTAAGACTTCAAATGAAGTTATAGATGAAACGGGAACGCCGGGAGATGACTTTCTGGCAAAAGTTACCCAGGAATGGGAAAACCACACCGAATCATTTACCGACTTAAACATTAGAAATGTACGCCTGAGAATTGGTATTGTATTGGCAAAAGAAGGCGGTGCACTCGCCGAAATGAATAAGCCCCCTGTTATTACGCCCCTGGCCTCGGGTAAGCAATGGATGCCGTGGATTCACGTTGATGATTTGGTGAGCATGTTCATTTTCGCAATGGAAAACGACAGCGCTTCAGGGATTTATAACGCAGCGGGAAACAATCAAGTAACCAATGAAAAACTATCAAAGGCTCTTGCGAAAGCGTGTAAAAAACCTTTTGTAGGTATTGGTGCTCCCGGCTTTGTATTGAAATTGGTTTTAGGTGAAATGCATGAAATGGTTACCCAAGGTACGCGTGTTTCAAACAATAAAATTAAAGACGCCGGATTCAAGTTTACTTACGATACCGTTGAGGAGGCATTAAAGGAAATTTACGGCTGACTTTATTTTTCGACTTTTACTTATTCAAATGTATTGCTCCTTTGGGGTTGTATTGGTTACCGTCCGTTCCCACGGCCATTATTTGGTAAAAATAAACGCCGGTGGGCAACGGTTTTCCTGAAGGGTCTTGACCCTCCCAAACTCTGTCTTTATCCCGGGTTTCAAATACTACCACCCCTCCCCTATTGTAAATTTTGAGGGTGTATTCGCGAACGTTTTCAGCGGTGACTTTCAACACATCGTTAACTCCGTCTCCGTTGGGGGTAAATACGTTGGGCACATTGATTAATGCCGGTGGGAGCGGCTCTTTTTCTACATCTGTTTGCTCTTGAGCAGGTGCCTCAACATTAATTTGCATGCTTTCGGTGAAAATTTCGCCGTCGGTTTTTTGGCCGGTAAAGTTAATCACGTATGTGCCGGGCTCGGTAAAGGTATGGGCGGGCGAAAGCAGGGTCGAGG
>PXEK01000364.1 GCA_003564735.1 Cryomorphaceae bacterium | reverse complement strand
ACGAAGAAAAATAAAAAGGAGTTAAAGCGTTTGCACTTTATTTACATGCCAATTGAGAATTTCCATTTTTCCGACTTTACGACTTCCACTATCACAGGGTCCAGCTTATTACGTAATAAGCTGTTTTTAGGATAAATGAAGCTGAAATAATCGGTCCTCAATATTTTATCTGAAATAACCAAATCGGTAAAATCTCCGGTTTTGAGGTGGTAAGCCGATATAGGTTTGTCGTAAATAAAAAAGTCTATTTCCTCATCTTGAACGGCCGTTAACCCCTCTTCAATCGTTGCAAAACTATTGAATGATACTCCGTTATTTTTAAGTAAATCTCCGGGGCCGGTCTCCTTTAGGGAGCCTACTTTAAAACGCTTTAAGTCGCGAACATCATCAATACGACTTTCTAATGATTGAACAGTGAGCGAACTGGCAATACCTGCGGTTAAACTGCTTATGAGCACAATTGCCGAGAACATCCAAATAAAGGCGATAAATCTACCGCCTAGTGTAACCGGCGATTTATCACCGTATCCAACGGTTGTCATAGTAACGGCGCTCCACCAAAAACCATCTCCCAACCCTTTTATTCCTTTGCGGAATTCGTCATTTTTGCCTTGCTCAAAAACCCAAGTGAGTAGCCCAAAAACCATAATTATCGATAAAAGAACAGCTAGAGCAACGAAAAATTCTCCGCTGAATAGGTTATCTATCATAGCTAACCATACGCTTTGTTTTTTCTTAACCATAACTGTTTCTGATATGTAGTAAGGTTGAGAAAAATGTAGGTTTTTCATTCGTTTTGTGGTTACTGTTGTCGGGTTTATACTCAAATCAACTTCGCCGTTTGCCACGGCGGTGAGCAATTGTTTTGTTTCATCGTAAGTGACATAGGTAAAGTCGAGATTCTCTTGTTCTGCAATGATTTCCCAAAGGTCAATGCTCTCCCCCGTAGGTTCCTCTGATGTGTTTTTCACGAAAGGGGCTGCATGTTTAATACCTACTTTTAGGGTGGTGGTTGAGTCTGATTGCGCATTAGCGTTTCCGACCAAAAAAAGTAAAAGTAAATAGTGCAAATATCTCACGATTTTCAGATTTTAAAGTTGTTGTGTTAAGTAGTCGTCAGGATCAATAGGTGTGCCGTCGAGTCTGATTTCATAATGTAAATGAGGGCCGGTGCTTCTCCCCGTATTTCCCGAAAGTGCTATTTCATCACCTTTTTTCACCACATCACCCGGTTTTACCGACATACTTTCTAAATGAGCATAAACCGTAACGTAGCCGTTTTCATGCTCAATCATGATGAAGTTTCCAAAGCTTTTGCTGTATTGAGCTACAGTTACCCTTCCGTTAGCGGCAGCATAGGTTTTAGTGTTCATCGGCGACCCGAAATCAACTCCGTTATGCTTCATTTCTCTTTTCAAAACGGGATGCATTCTAGTGCCAAACGGCGAAGTTATTCGCGAGGCACTCTCGGGGAGGGGTACTAAATTGGGCGTGTACGGGTCAGCATCGTTTTTGGGTGTAAGTTCTTCTACATTTTCAATTATTGTTTCAGGTTCTTGTTTCTCCGGCTTCTCTTTTGAGGATTTGGAGGCGTTGGGTTTTTCTACTTTTTTTTGTTTTTCGACCTTAGGCTTTCCCTTTTCTTCACTTTTTGCCGTTTTTACCTTGGCAGGCTGTATTTTTGCTTTGTCTTTTTCGGAGTCGTCCTCAAAATCTTCATCGGTGAGTTCATGGTTCGTGTTTTTTCTAATCGTTTTCTCGTATTCAATCATGTCCTTTACCATTTCGGCTTTTTCAGGCTCATCATTTTTTTCGTATTCCGCTTGTAAACTACTCAGGCCCTTAAGGTAATTTTTGTAGTCCTGCTCCAGTCGCTTCAAGTGAGCCTCTCTGTTTTGTACAAACTCCTCTAGGTTTTGCCTTTGCCGCAGCTTGTAGCGTTCAAAATCACTGAGTTTGTCTTTATCTTCTTGGGCAAATGTGCTTAAAGAGCAAAAAATAGTGAGTGCAAGCACGGTAATAGCGGTTATGTTTTTCATTTTGTGTTGTTTTTGGTTGTAAAATTCGTTGATGTAGGGTTTGAATTAAAGCGTAAAAGTAAGTAAAAATGAATAACCCGGTGAGAAATCGGCCCGACTCTCTAAATTTGTGAATGAAATCAGTGAGCCGTGGTGGTTGTTTTTATTAGTTTTGACCGCTCAAGCGAAGCCAACGCACATATTTAGAATAAAGAACCATGAGTGAGAGTCGTATCGGAGCCGTAATTTTGTTCATAGTATCTGTTGTGATTTATGCGCAAACCACAGTGTACGATTATGCGCTGGACGATAAAATTGTCATTACCAATAATCAAATTACGCAACGTGGTTTTGAAGGTGTTTTCATGCACTTTAAACACGATGCCATGGACGGCTTTTGGGCGAATGAGTACGGTGTACCCGTTGAAGAGTTAAAAAAAGGTGCGCTAGTGGCGGGGGGGAGATACCGGCCTTTAACCCTGGCAACACACACTATGGAGTGGGCTGTTTTTGGTGAAGCTCCCGGGTTCAGCCATTTTATTAATGCCTTGTTGTATGCGGTCTTGGTCTTTTTCATCTTTATGTGGTTAAAGCTCCTTTTAAAAGAAAAAGAGCGGGGTAGATTTTATGAGAGTACCGCATTTTGGATTGCGCTTTTATTTGCCGTGCATCCGCTCCATACCGAGGTGGTGGCCAATATAAAAGGTAGGGACGAGATATTGAGCTTTTTGTTTGGCGCCGCCGCCCTTTATACGGCTCAAAGGGCCTATGATAATGATGATTTGCGGCAAATGTGGAAACCTTTGCTGCTTCTTGTTATGGGGTACTTTTCTAAGGAAACAACGGTAACTTTTGTGGCTTTGTGGCCGGCGTCACTTTGGTTTTTTAGGCGATCATCTTTTGTGGAAGTATTAAAGTGGAGTTGGGCTCCGGTGCTTGCGGCCGGTGTTTATTTGTTAATACGCAGTACGGTTATTCAAAGTGGCGGCGAACCTACACAACTGATGAATAACCCGTTTTTAATTGCAGATGCCTCCCAAAAGTGGGCTGCGGTGGCGTTGACTTTCACGGCTTACTATAAACTCATTTTTGTGCCGCATCCGCTTACGCATGATTATTATCCGTTTCATTTGCCTTTTACCGAGGCTGCTTCTCAATATCCCGAGTGGTCTCACCCGGCGGTAGTATTGGGTGTTTTCATTACGGGTTTGCTTTTGGTTGTTTCAATTTTGGGAACGTTCAAAAGAGATAAGAGGGTGTTTGGTTTGATTATTTTCTTTGTTACGCTGTTGCCGGTGAGTAATATCCTTTTCCCTGTCGGGGTGTTTATGAATGAGCGATTTGTTTTTATTCCGTCATTCGGTATAATCTTATCAGTGGTTCTTTTTATTACAAACCGCACACAACAACCCGTTTTCTCGGGAAAATTGAGACCGGCGGTTTTGATGGCTATCGCATTGGTTTTTTCGGTTCTGACCATTAAGAGAAATATGGCGTGGCAAAATGATGAAACACTTGCTTTGGCTGATGTGGAAGTTAGTGTGGGCAGTGCAAAGGCCCAAATGGGGGCAGGAGACGCTCTTTTGAAAAAAGTTAAAGATGAAACGAATACTGCGGAGAGAAACAGGTTGATTAATGAGGCGTATGCATATTTGACCAAGTCATTAGAAATTCATCCGCAGTATTTCCCCCCCAGGGATTTATTGGCTCAATTGTATTTTTACTCGGGACAATATGAGGAAAGCGTGAAGTGGTATAAATCCTGCGCGCAAATGAAACCTAACAGGCCTCAGTTTGTAAATAACATGGTGGTGGGCGCGAGGAAGCTCAAAGAAAATGAAGAGTTTGATGCCGCTGTTAGGGCTTTTGATATGGTTTTGACTCAGGATGCGAGAAATATTGATGCCTTGGAAAATGCCGCTGAAATTTATGCTCGACACATGGGAAATACGGCCAAGGCATTTGAGTATTTGCAGCGCGCTCTTGAAATTGAACCGGATAATGGTTTGCTGAATGAAAAAATGGGCATCGTGTATGCCATGAACCAAGATTTTGAGAATGCCTTTACCTATTTTAATAGGGCTATGCTGTTGCGCCCTGAAGACCCCGGGGTTTTGCGAAATATGGGAGTCACTTATATGCAATTGGGTGACGAACAAAAGGGGCTTGAATTAATGGAAAAGGCAAAAGCATTGGAGGCAAACTAAACTCACACTAAAATTTGATGCGAATTACCCCCGGGTTTTAATTTTGTTGTAGTTTAGCGCCGATTTTTGAAAGGGCAGTAAAAGCCTTTTGGAAAACTTTGAGGAGAGGTGCCGGAGCGGTCGAACGGGCTCGCCTGGAAAGCGGGTGTACCTTCACGGGTACCGAGGGTTCGAATCCCTCTCTCTCCGCTGTAAAGCACATAAAACTAAAATAGATTTGTGAAATTAATGTTTACTTTACAATAACCGTTCATGCTACAAATTTTTTTTTTTACAAGTTTGCAATCAATAAATGAGAATAATCTGCTTTGTACTTTTAAATCAAATATAAATCAACTTTAAACGTTAAATTAAAATCAAATAGAAAATCATGAAAAAGTTATTTGTCTTTATAACCCTAATCGGGTTCTTATCGTTCACAATATCGCCTGTTTTGGCGCAAAACGAACAGGAAACCCCGGCTCAAGAAGAAGTTGAAAACCAAGAGGAAGAAACGGATACTGAAGAAGAACAAGTTGAGGATACAGCGGCGGTTGCAGAAGAGCCCGAACCTGAAGAGGAGGCTACTATTGGCTTAGAGGAGGAAGAGGAAGAAGAAGCGAGCTTTCATCAAATTATAAAGCAAAAATTCATTGACGGTGACCCCGGTTTTATGTCATTCGTTGTTATCGCATTAATTTTGGGTTTAGCCATCGCTATCGAGCGTATTCTTTACCTTTCTATGGCTACTACAAATACCAAAAAGTTGGTGCGAGAAACTGAAAATGCCTTGAACAACGGGGGTGTTGAAGCCGCTAAAGAACTTTGCAGAAATACCAGAGGTCCCGTGGCCAGCATTTTTTATCAAGGTCTCGATCGATTTGACGAGGGTATCGAAATGGTTGAAAAATCGGTTGAATCATACGGCAGCGTTCAATTGGGCCAATTAGAAAAAGGTGTTTCTTGGATTTCTTTATTTATCGCACTGGCACCTATGCTCGGTTTCTTTGGTACGGTAATCGGTATGATTGGCGCCTTTGATGCAATTGCCGAAGCCAACAATATTTCTCCCGGTATTGTGGCCGGTGGTATTGGTGTGGCTTTGATTACAACGGTTTCAGGACTGTTGGTTGCCATGATTTTACAGGTGTTCTACAACTACATTATTGCTAAAATTGACGGCATTACGAATGATATGGAAGATGCCTCTATCAGCTTGGTAGATATGTTGGTAAAGTACAACGCTAAAAACAAATAGTCTTATGCTGAATAAAATTCCAAAAATCGTGATGATTTCACTGATTATCGTTTCGGTAATCGTGTTTCTCGTGGCTTTGGGAGTTGATGGTGATGATCCGTCAACTTACGGCCAAGCCGACCCTATACTTTATGTAGGTTATATTTTCTTTTTACTCACCGGTATTGCCGCTTTGGGTGGTGCCGTGGTAGGAGTCATTATGAAACCCACTGCCGCAAAAGGTATAGGTATAGGTATAGGTGGTATGCTGGTTGTTTTATTGCTGGCTTACCTACTATCTTCGGGTAGTGACTTTAGTAGATACGATACTACTGAAGGCGTTGCGCACTTTCCCGGTACATTATTGTACACCTTTTATATTTTGGCGATTATGGCCATAGGTGCAGTAATATTTTCCGGCGTTCGACGTTTAATTATATAACGAACTTAGAGCACTATGGCAAAAAGAGATACACCTGAAATAAATGCAGGCTCAATGGCTGATATCGCCTTTCTCCTGTTGGTTTTCTTCTTGGTGACAACCACCATGGATACCGACTTTGGATTGATGCGTAAGCTGCCACCGCCTGTTCCGGATGATGTGGAATCGCCGCCAATCAAGGAACGCAACGTGTTTGTTGTTTTAGCTAATGCACAAAATAAACTTTTGGTTGAAGGAGAACCTATGGAAATAAGTCAACTTAAAGATGCGGCAAAGGAGTTTATTGCTAACCCCAAAAATGACCCTAAGTTGCCGGATAAAAAAACGGTTGACGTTCCTTTTTTCGGGAAAACGGATGTTTCCAAGCAAGTGATTTCACTCCAAAATGATAGAGGAACATCGTATGAATTGTACATTCAAGTTCAAAATGAGCTGGCCAGAGCATACAATGAATTGAGAAATGAATTGGCTCGTGAAAAGTTTGGCAAGTCATTTGACAGACTCAAAGAAGATGGTGAAGATGAAAAAGTGAAAGCCATTCGAGCCATATACCCGCAGCGGATATCAGAAGCAGAACCCAAAAGTGTAGGAGGATAAAATATGTCAAAGTTTAAAAAAGGCGGAGCGGATAAACAACCCGCAATTTCTACATCATCATTACCTGATATTGTTTTTATGCTGCTTTTCTTCTTTATGGTTTCAACCGTGATGAGAGAAGTGGATTTGAAAGTTGAAATTAATCAACCTGAAGCCAGTGAAGTAGAAAAACTCAAGCAAAAAGCGTTGGTAAACTACGTGTATATAGGTGAACCGGTTGAGAAAGAACGCTACGGTACAACGCCGCGTATTCAACTTAATGACGCTTTTGCAACACCTAAAGATATCGGCCCTTACATTGAAACTCGAAAAACAGAAGTAGATGAGGCTGAAATACCTTTGTTAACTACCTCGCTCAAAGTTGATCGAGATGTAAAAATGGGTATTGTTACAGATGTAAAACAAGAACTCAGAGAAGCTCAATCGCTTAAAATCAGCTATTCAACTATGGAGAAAGCTGATGTTGACGCTTTTTAAAACTGCAAAACGCAAAGCATAAATGAGCCCGTTGGAGTTATATCCACGGGCTTTTTTATTATTTAGATACGCATGAAACTCTATTTGTATTTCCTGGGCTTAATCTTATCTTCACCTCTGTATTCTCAGGAGTTTGAATTGTTCGATTTAGAGAATATCGACGGTTTTTACCCTATGAAACCAAGCTACATTTCACGAATGAATATCAAATTGGTTCGTGTGAAAACCTCTGCTAAGGATGAGGGCCTGCCGATTAAAGATACCTACGCACGCCGATATTTTTTTTATGATCCTGCGGGAAACTTGTTGACTTACCGTCGCAAAAAGGCCTTTAGTTCCGATACTTTACGTATTGAACACACTTATAATGATGAGGGTCAAATCTCAAATAAAAAATCAGGTGACATTTACGGGCGATACAATATTGATTATTTTTTTGGTCAGAACCGAATCAACCGTCTGCTTTCGGAACGTCAATCTGCCGGGGGGACAAGAAATGAGGAATTGAACATGGAGTACATTCAGCGATCAGATACCGTTGTTGAGGTTATTGCAAAAACCGATAAGGGAAAAGTGGATTACAGAGAAGTCATCCGAAAAAATACGCAGGGTTTGATGCTGTATTACGCGCGATTGTACGACTATTCAAATGAAGAACTGCGCATATATTATGAGTACGACTCTACGAATAGATTGGAAAGAAAAATAATTGAGGAGAAAACACCTACAGGTTATCATACTAGGAAGGAAGTCTCTTTCTTCTATGATTCTGAAGGAAGATTGAGTTCTGAAAAAGTGCTGAGGAACGGTGAATTTCATAAACGGGTAGAATACGTTTACGAGAATGACCTCTTAAAAGCAAAAATTGAAAAATCGGGCATACGCGGGAAAATTTATATTCACGAATATAATTACGAATATGGTTTAAATGAGTAGCGGTTTATGGTTCGTGAGAATTACTCGTTATAGCCCAAGTGAAACAAGGCATCGCCCCTATTGATTACAGGCATATTGTTGTGGCCGAGCACAAACCCTGCACGAGGCGCCTTTACGGGAATTTTGAATGTATTAAACGGATCGCAGATTCTCGCAATAATATCATTCTTTTTCACGAATGAACCGCTCTTAACCTTCAATTGCAAGATTCCCGAAGACTTGGCTCTGACCCAAGAAGATTTTGCGCAATAAACCGGTTTAAGATGTTGGTCGGGAGCTTCCTTAATCATACCTAAAGACTTCAATACACGGCGCGTACCGTCAATAGCTTCTTTGATTACGTTTTCGTCAATACGCATGGCCTCGCCACCTTCATAAACAATGATGGGCGCATTAAAACTTGCAGCCTGTTTGCGAAGTGATTTATCAATAAGCCCCGATTCCAATACAAGCGGAGCTTCAAAAGCCTTGGCCAATGCCCCGGCTCCCTTTTGCTTTTTGGCGTAACGCACTTGCGGATAGTTATACCGCACGCCTCCGCCCGTATGGAAATCGATACCGCAGTTGATTTCCGGTAAAATGTTGTGAGTCATAAAATGAGCCACCAATGCAGCCAGCGAGCCCGTTTTACTTCCGGGGAAATTGCGGTTGATATCCTTACCGTCGGGCACTTCCCTGCTAAAATTCAAGAAACCGTAAATATTTATTATAGGTATAGCGATTACGGTACCGCAAAGCAGTGATGAAAACGTGTTTCCTGAAATCATACGGCGAATAATCTCCACACCGTTAATCTCATCACCATGTAGTCCGCCCGAAAGCATAACAACAGGCCCCGGATGCTTGCTGCGATAAACATAAACAGGTAAATCTATAGGTGTTCCCGAAGGTAGTTTTGCGATATTGAAAGTAATAAGGTCGCTGTGCCCCGGTAATACCTGAACACCCTTAATCGTTGGATGATGAGTTTTATCGAAATTCACTACTTGTCCTTTCTGGCTTCCTTCTTGGCATAATCCAAACAATTTTCCTGGATTTTGCTCTGCAAGCCTTGTGGGTCTTTTTTTATAATTTTCCGAACCTCGTCACCGCTTGAATAATTTTCTTTCAAATACTCAAGTTGGCAATCGCAATAAATTACGGCCGTTTTTTCGGGCAAGTTTACTGCCACAGTGTGCAGGCAGTTTTCAATAAGTTGCTCTTCGTCCTGTTTGTTCCATGTCGGTGTGGAGTCACAACTCGTAAAAATGAGTGCAACCGCAGCGGCACTAAACATTATTGTTTTTCGCATAATAAAAAGAGTATTTGATTTTCTACTGCAAAGTAAAGAAATTTGAATGAGTGAGCGTTGGGGGTTTAAGGTTTTGTTGGGAAAGTGAGGGTAAAGATTTTTTGGGGTGTAAAATGTTAAATTTAAAGCACAATCTTTGTTGTTCAAAAAAGAAAATTAACTTTGCGAAATAAAATAAAGTGTATTTGTTGTATTTCAATTTGTTAATCATTTAAAATAAAAATCTTATGAGAAAGATGTACTCTATGTTTTCGAGGGAACTGCTTCAAGGCTTTTCCGGTTTATTATTTCTGGCGGCTTTACTATTCCCGAGAGATGTGATGTCGCAAATTAATGTGGCTCCGCAGGCAACTGTAACAGGAAGTGATTGTAGAACAGGTCCTTGTGGTGCTATCAATGATTTAAATTTTGGTACATGCGGAACGCAGCAGATGTGGATTAGTACAGGTAGTCCGCCCAGTGCGACGCCCGGTGTTGACTGGATTGAGTGGAATTGGCCTTCCATTCAAATTGTTGATGAATTTATTATCCATCATGCTAATGCAACCAGTAGGTCTCTTACGGGAGCTACAATACAATTTTGGGATGGCAGCACTTGGCAAAACCATCACACATTCTCAAACCTTCCGCAACAATGTATAAATTCGGTTCCATTTCCGGTTTTGGTAACGGATAGGATGCGAATAACCTCACTTCAAATGACAGGGTCGGGTCAAACATCCAATCCAAATTTTAGAGAGATTGAAATTATACAGGGAGCTACCGGAGCTACGGATGACGTGGGTGTCGTATCTGTGGATTCGCCCAATGTTTTTTGCCAGGGGGCACACGATGTTGTGGTAACTGTTCAGAATTTTGGAACAACTCAAATTGATTCGGTTTTGGTGGAGTGGGAAGTGAACGGTACACCCCAACCCACGTTTAATTTCCAAGGGTTAATCGATACGGTATCGGGGGCGAACCCTCACCAAGTACAAGTTAATTTGGGTTCATTTACATTCACAAACGCTGCTTATAATGTTAAGGCTTGGACTTCTTTGCCAAATGGTAACCAAGATACGGTTAACATTAATGATACTACAAACACAACTTTACAGTCCAACCTTCCACCGCCCACCAACGTAACGGTTGATTCGCTTTCGGGCTCAACAGCTTGGATTTCATGGAACGGTGGTTCAGTTAATTCTTGGTTGTATGTAAATGTTCCTGCCGGATCGCCTCCCCCTACTACAACGGGGACTGCTGTGACTTCTCCTAATGCAACAGTAACGGGGCTGTCTGATTTAACGAGTTATGATTTTTACGTTCGAGAGGTATGTCCAACCGGTGACACTTCACTTTGGTTCGGGCCTTTAAATTATGTTACGGGCTTTACGTGCCCTGCAAACGGGTATTGCTTTACCAATGCCGGAGCAACAGGGGCGTTTGGGCCAACCCAAGCTCAATTAAATGCTGAGTACTCAGGAACAAACTTAAATGGCTTGGTTACCTCCAATAACGGTATTCAGAATTGGGTCGTGCCATTTTCAGGTATTTATGAGATTTCTGCTTATGGAGCTGAGGGTGGTTTTTCAACAGGTAATAATGCACCTGCGGGTCTCGGAGCTCGATTAACAGGTGAGTTTCAATTGCTGGGAGGCGATACAATAAAGATAGTAGTCGGCCAAGCGGGAGAAGGAGTAAATACCGGTGGCGGAACAGGAGGTGGTGGAAGCTTTGTTATTGTGGGTGATACAACACCGCTTGTCATTGCAGCGGGCGGGAGTGGAGCGCCAAACACTGCTAACTTTGGTCAATTAAATGGCCGCATTATTAATCGTGGCCCCAATGGAGGGTTTGGACATAATTCCAGTACATTGGGAGGCGGCGGCGGTGGTGGCCTTTTGACTGATGGTCAAAATGGCTCTGCTGATCAGACTTTTAATGGTAAAGCTTTTGTGAATGGTGCCGAAGGTGGCATAGGTGTTGGTCAAGGCGGCTTTGGCGGCGGTGGCGGTAAAGGAGGAACTTTTAATGACGGAGCCGGCGGTGGAGGCTATTCCGGTGGAGACAACACTTATGATGCGATAGATTTTGGAGGAGGAGGCTCTGTGAATAACGGAGCAAATCAAATTAATCAAGAGGGAGTGAAAGAAGGTCACGGCTTAGTTGTTGTAGTACCTTTAACCTCCCCGGCATCTAATGATGCGGGAGTATTAAGTTTAGATTCTCCCAATGTATATTGCCCGGATACGCATAACGTAGTGGTAACCATTCAAAACTTTGGTATTAACCAAATCAACAGTGTAGATGTGGATTGGGAAGTCAATGGCGTTGCTCAGCCTCCTGTTAATTTTTCTGGTACGCTGGATACCTTAGCGGGAGCAGGGTCACACACTGCTCAAATCAATCTTGGCCCGTATCATTTTACGGCAGGCTCTTATACAATTAAGGCATGGACGAGCAATCCAAATAATGTAGCAGACACCGTAAATAATAATGATACTATTGAGGTAACCATACAATCGAATTTACCACCGCCTACGAATATCGTTGTATCAAATTTGACAGGTACAACGGCTACAGTATCGTGGACTGCGGGATCGGTGAGTAATACATGGATATATT
>PXEK01000105.1 GCA_003564735.1 Cryomorphaceae bacterium | reverse complement strand
AGCGTGACCGTTAATAACGAGGTCATCTTGCGAAAAGTTGATTTTTTTACCGCGTGCAATTTCAATTTGCTCCCTTACCAGATCTATTCCCGTAATCATTTCAGTCACGGGATGTTCCACCTGTAATCGGGTATTCATTTCCAAAAAGTAGAACCGGTCTTGCGCATCATATAAAAACTCCACCGTGCCGGCGCCCACATAATCGCAAGCTTGAGCAACGCGCACGGCACATTCCCCCATTTCTTTTCTTTTTTCTTCGGTCAGAACCGCCGACGGGGCTTCCTCGATCACCTTTTGGTGCCTTCGCTGAATGCTGCAATCTCGTTCGAACAAATATCGGTGATTGCCGTGACTGTCAGAAAGTACTTGAATTTCGATGTGTCTGGGTCCCTCGACATACCGTTCAATGAAAACGCGTCCGTCGCCAAATGATGACTCTGCCTCACTCACCGCCATTTTTAGCTGTTCGTCAAAGTCGGTGGCGTTGTTCACAATCCGCATTCCTTTACCACCGCCCCCGGCTGAGGCCTTCACCAAAATAGGAAAACCGATTTCACCGGCAATTTTTTTTGCTTCTTCAATATCGTCAACTGCCTCATCGGTGCCGGGCACCAGTGGGATATCGTGTTTTTTCACCGCTGCTTTTGCTGCCAACTTACTGCCCATGACCTTCATTGATTTGGACTTTGGTCCAATGAAAGTGATTCCGGCTTTTTCTACGCTATCGGCAAAATCGGGGTTTTCAGATAAAAACCCGTACCCGGGATGAATACCGTCAACACCCAGTCGTTTTGAAACTTCTATGATTTTATCACCCAACAAATACGATTGATTTGAGGGGGGCGGTCCCAAGCAAACGGCTTCATCTGCATACCTTACAAAAGGTGCCGAGCGGTCGGCCTCAGAATAAACGGCCACGGTTGAAATTCCCATTTCTTTACAGGTTCTCATCACTCTTAAAGCAATTTCACCGCGATTAGCAACAAGTATTTTATTCATTATCAATTAGTGGTTTAACAGAGCAGTCAAGAATTTTTCCCCGGGTAATAATCCGTGGACTGCTCCTTGTTATAACATACAGCAAATTTAATACATTATACCGACTTTACCGCCCCGCGGTAGAGCACAAAAAAAGCACCCGAAGTTCGAGTGCTTTCCTTATTGAATAGTGTGTTTTGAGCGGACTTTTTGACCGGCTGTTTCAACGCTTGCAGCTCCTTAAAGGATAAGCATAGCGTCACCGTAGGCGTGGAATCTATACTTTTCCTTCACGGCTGTTTTGTAAACATCCATAATAAGGTCGTATCCGCCAAATGCGGCAACAGTCATGAGTAAGGTTGATGCGGAGTGGTGAAAGTTAGTCACGAGCGCATCGGTGATTTGAAACTTGGCGGGCGGATAGATGAAATTGTTATTCCAGCCTTCGTATGGTTTTAAATTACCATCTGTACTCACTGATGACTCCAACGATTTAAGTACAGATGTACCTACGGCGCAAACTTTTTTCTTTTTAGCGTGTGAGGAGTTTACCATATCAGCGGTAACATCGGGAATGTTCAATTCCTCAGAGTCCATTTTATGCTTGGTCAAGTCTTCAACCTCAACGGGTCTAAAAGTACCTAAGCCCGTATGAAGGGTGATAAAGCCCATATCGATACCCAAAAGTTCCATTCGTTTCATCAAGTTTTTGCTAAAGTGCATACCTGCGGTTGAGGCGGCTACCGCACCTTCGTGCTTAGCAAAAATCGTTTGATAACGCTCGGCATCTTCAGGTTCCACCGGCCGCTTGATATATTTTGGCAAGGGCGTTTCACCTATTTCGTAAACGAGCTTTTTAAAATCTTCATAAGGTCCGTCAAACAAAAACCGAAGCGTACGTCCTCTCGAGGTAGTATTGTCAATCACCTCAGCGACCAAGTTTTCCTCTTCACCAAAATAAAGTTTGTTTCCAATTCTGATCTTCCGGGCCGGATCAACCAGCACATCCCAAAGGCGTGTTTTTTTATTGAGCTCACGAAGTAGAAACACCTCAATTCGAGCACCCGTTTTTTCCTTTGTGCCGTAAAGTCGGGCCGGAAAAACTTTGGAGTCATTAAAAACCATAGAGTCGCCGTCATCAAAATAGTTGACAATATCCTTGAACATCTTGTGTTCTACCTTTCCCGAATCGCGGTGAACCACCATCAATCGCGATTCATCTCTTGAATTGGCCGGATAGTTAGCTACTAAATCCTCGGGAATCTTAACTTTGAATTGTGATAACTTCATTGATTATATTGATTTAAAGGGCTGCAAAAGTAGATATTTTCACCCACATACGAGCACGGGTCAAAGTTGGTTATTTTCAATAGCAACTACCGCTTGTTCAACGGTGTAAGCATCATTTACAGAATAATCGCCTATTGCCGTTCGCCGTAAGGCGCCTAAATAAGCGCCGGAATTAAGTTTTTTACCAAAGTCAAAAGCCAAACTCCTGATGTAAGTTCCTTTTGAGCATTTTACTCTAAAGTCAACCTCAGGCAGTTGTATTCGAGTAAGTTCAAATTCGTAAATCGTAATTTTTTTGGGTTTTAATGCCGGCTTTTCTCCTTTTCGCGCAATATCGTATGCCTTTTCTCCTTTTATCTTT
>PXEK01000112.1 GCA_003564735.1 Cryomorphaceae bacterium | reverse complement strand
TATCTACAAAGGCCTATCAACTTGCCTCTGATGAAATGGTGGTAGAATCTGCAACCCCGGCGCTAATTATTGTGTTAATAGGGGTGGCACCTATTATCATTTTGAATCGTTTAATGAGTAATAATGACTGATCATGAAAGTACTTGAAATCAATAATCTCTCGAAGTCTTTTGATAAGGATGGTCCTGCAGTTGACAACGTGAGCTTAACCGTTGAGCAAGGAGAGTTCTTTGCCTTGGTAGGGGAGAGCGGTTGCGGCAAAACCACTCTTTTACGACTAGCGGCAGGATTTGAAGACCCCGACGGAGGAAGTATTGACATAAACGGTTCTACAGTGGCTCAAAAGGGGAACAACCTAAAGCCCGAAAAGCGTAAAGTAGGTATGGTATTTCAGGATTATGCGCTTTTCCCACACTATACCGTTGGTGAGAATATTGCTTTTGGTATATCTAACGAATCTGCAGCCTACAAAAAGCAACGTGTTGGTGAGGTATTGGAGATGGTGGGGTTGCAAGGGTTTGAAAAGCGCTATTCGCATAACCTATCCGGTGGACAACAGCAGAGGGTCGCCTTGGCAAGAGCCTTGGCACCCAAACCCAAGTTAATTTTGCTTGATGAGCCTTTTAGTGATTTGGACGGACTCCTCAAAGATCAGTTGAGGGAAGAAATGCGAAACATCATTCAGCGCGCGAACGCCACGGCTTTGTTTGTGACGCATGACATGAGAGATGCACTATCCTCAGCGGATAGAATTGCGATTATGCGAAACGGAAGTATTGTTCAAACCGGCACACCGCGGGAGCTGTATGATAATCCCAAAGACTCGTATGTAGCTAACTTCTTTGGGAAAATTAATACCTTCAACGTGAGAGTGGAGGGCGGTTGTTTTAGGCTCTCCACGGGATGCATTGAGGATGTAAATAATTACGGAGACGGTGAATACATGGTGGGTATACGTCCTGAAAATGTTGAAATTTTAAGCACTTGTGCCGATCAGTGTTTTAGAGCAACCGTAAAATTAGCCCAGTACTTTGGCGATCATCAACAAGTGTACGCTGACGTAGGTGAGGCACGAGACCTCGTTATTCACGCCCATGAAAAAGTACTCTTCAAAGAAGGAGACCCTATTTGCTTGAATTTTGACCCCAATAAGGTTCATGTTTTTGAAAAGTAAGAGAGGGGAATGTATTATCGCTGTGTTAAAGTTTTATGAGTTTTAATTCTTGATTTCCTTCACTTGTAAAGCATTTATAATGAAAATACACAATGCCGAAAGGTTTGGACCAGGTAAAAGTTGTTCCAAATTAAAGATGTGGTTGATTTTGAGGAAAGGTTGGAGGTATAAGGGGTAGAGGGAGTTGTGTAGTTTTGCTATTTCGAAATAATATGATTGGCGAAATATTTAAAGTGTTTTTAAGCATTATAGCCAAAAAGCAGATAATAGCGAACAAAAAAAGCCGCTGGAAAGCGGCTTTTTATTAATTGTTTTAAAAGCGATTTTTTACCGATTTTCGTACTGTTGCATTTCTTTTTCAAAGGTTTCTTTGAAACGGTCGTAGTTGTACTCTGCTCTAATTCTTTCGTCGTTACTCAATCTCTCGTTGTAATCTGTAAGTAAATCATCAGCACTTAGTTCAACCGCAATGTAAGTTTTGTAACGACCTTCGGCTGTTCGAGTTTGTTTTTCACAAATAGTTCTTACACCCCGTAAGGTTTGACGGGTTGAAGTTCTGGCTAAAGAATTAAACACCTCTGTGATTTCTTCTTTATTGTTGTATTCTGTTGATTGCACGTGATCGTCAACAACAACACTCATGGTTGTTTCCATGTTGTTGGCTAACTCCTCACGAGCGGCACTCATAGCTTTTCGCTTGGCCGTCATTTGGTCCATTGATTCTCCAATTGCATTGGCGCGGAAAAATTCACGATTGGTAAAATACTCGGGACCTGAGCAGTAAACCGTTACCAGCTCTTCACCTCTGGGTTTGTCTTCTGAAACTTCTTTCTTACTTCTACAGCCGGTTGCAGCGATAGCTAATACGGTAAGACCTAAAATTAATGTTGATGTTACTCTTTTCATAATGGTAAAATTTGATGTCAAATGTATGAATTATTTTTCTTTGATGGTGAACAAGCAAAGTATATGCCAAAAAAATCAGTTTGAAGTTGAATATTCATTATTTTGGTCAGAACCAATGATATTCAGCAATTTTTGATTTTGTCGTCGCCACGAAAAGTTTTTGAGTATGAAACGATGACCGTTCAAGGCGATTTCTGCGGCCGTTTTAGGGTTTTTGAGCAGTGAAATTACTTTTTGAGCGTAATCGGTTGGGGAAATTCCTAACAATATTTCCCTTTCCGGCTCTGCTCCCAAGGCTTCGTTGGCCATAGATGAAGTAATACAGGGTATACCCATAGCCATAGCTTCTAAAAGTTTGTTTTGGAGGCCTGTACCTATTTGCATTGGCGCAATAAAAATATGAGCCTCGGCATAGGCGTCCCGTATATCGTCAACCCTACCGCGAATAATAATTTTATCTGTGGCTAAGCTCTTTACTCTTGATGTTGGATTCACCCCGCAAATATGAAGGGTGACTTCGGGGTTGTGCTTGTGAATTTTGGGAATAAT
>PXEK01000285.1 GCA_003564735.1 Cryomorphaceae bacterium | reverse complement strand
GTTGGTGGGCGCCCATGCACCGAGATTCTCCTCCAAAAATCTAAAAGGTAAAGAGAAAAGCCTGAACAAACTTTACGGCAAAAAAGGAACATTAATTGAGTTTTGGGCCTCTTGGTGCATGCCTTGCAGGCGAATGACGCCCGAAATGAACAGAATTATAGAAGATTACGAAAAGCGTGGCATTTCTTTTATTTTCGTTTCTTTAGACACCAAAGAAAGTGCTTGGCGCTCGGTTATTGAGAAGGATGAAATGCTTGGCTCCCATTTGTGTGATTTTCAAGGTTACGGGTCAGAACCGGTGAAAAACTACGGGGTTACATCCGTTCCGGCCGGATTTCTCCTCGATGCTACAGGCCGCATTGTTGCGAAGGATATCAAAGGCGATATACTGAGGATGAAGCTGGAAGAGCTCACGGGGAAATAAATTTAAGGTCTTGAAGTAAATTACAAATACCCGTTCTTACGCAGGAAACTTTTGCGCCCTACCTTGGCGGTGATGTAGTCTTTTTCGGGGTCAAAGCCCCTGGCCGGTGAGTACTCTCTGCAGTAAAAGATGATTTGAAGGTGCAGTTTGTTCCAAAGCCCCCTAGGAAACAAACGTTTAGCGTCTTTTTCTGTCTGCACCACATTTTTACCCGTTGTCAAGCCCCACCGGTACATGAGTCGGTGAATGTGCGTATCTACGGGAAAGGCGGGCACCCCAAAAGCCTGAGCCACCACCACCGATGCGGTTTTGTGTCCCACCCCCGGCAGCGCCTCTAACTCTTCGATGGTTTGCGGTACCTCACCTTGATATTTATCTATCAAAATTTGAGACAGCTTGTGAATATTTTTTGATTTCGCCGGCGCGAGTCCGCAAGGCCTGATGATATTCTCGATTTGTTCGGGTGTTAACTTGACCATATCGACCGGATTATCGGCTTTAGCATAAAGTGCGGGAGTGGTTTTATTCACGCGTTCATCGGTGCATTGCGCCGAAAGTAATACCGAAACGGTAAGCGTGTACGGATTGGTATGCTCTAATGGAACGGGAGTCTCGGGATAGAGTCTCTCCAACTCGGTAATAATGTATTGTGCTTTTTCTTGTTTTGTCATGTCGAGATATATCCGAATACGGCTGACAGCCTTACAACGGAATTAGATTATATGAACAACTCAATTTTGAGATTGTTGCTTGCGCTGTTGAGCTTCACGCTTTCGTTGCTCATTCATATAATTGAGAAAACCCACATGTTCATTGGTGGCGAAGAACCACAACAGGCCGGTAAGACTAGGCACACGCTTATAACCTTTCATAATGTGTACTCGACTGAAGTTTTCATCCAAAATAGTGTATGAAGGGTATGACATTTGGCCTTCGAGGAGGGTAATTGCGAACGTGTGTGCGCTTCGCTTGGCACCGGGATTTGGATTAACGAACTCGTGACCATTAAATACAATCGTATCTTGACGCTCGGCGTCAAATTTTACGGGATAGTACTTTTCATTGAGCACCTTTACGATTTCAGGATCTTTGAATGTAGTGTGATCCATTTTCTTGCACCATCCGCACCAATCTGTGTAAATGTCTATAAATATTTTACGAGGTTCCTCTTTTTGCTTTTCGGCGGCCTCCTCCCATGAAAGCCAATTCACTTCACCCTCTTGGGCAAATAACGGTGCGGCAACCCAAATACCTAAAACCGCAATAAAAGCAGACAGTCGTTTCATGATTAGAGTTTTGATTCAAAGTTTTTTTGATATTCCTGATATTCAACCTCATTATAGGCTTCTTCGATAATATAGTGCAAAAGCGGCTCAATTTGCGGCGGACGCAAAAAGCCGGGCACGGGAGAAATAATATTGTATTCCTCATCGAGGTAAACAACGGTTGGATATGACAACCTACCATTCACTCCCGCGATGGCATACGCCAATTGGTGAGTCGAATTTCGTCCCCTCTTTCCTTCTTGATAATTGGGGTTCTCAAATGTTTTCCCTTTAAAAGTAACGGGACCGGCACTTTCGGCGTTGAACTTCACGGGATAAAAATTTTCATTGATGTATTCGGCGATAACGGGGTTCTGAAACGTTTGGGCTTCCATCATTTTGCACGGACCGCACCACAGGGTGTAAACATCAACAAGCATTTTGCGCGGTTCTTTTTTCATCGCCTCCTCGGCTTCTTCAAAACTCATCCATTTTACTTGAGCGTGCGTCGACACGGTAAACAACAGAAGAACAGCGGATAATAAAGTAAATTTCATAAATTAAAATATGTTTGTCTCGTACTTGAGCGTCAAATATAAAACGACAGTTTAAATTGAGCCCTTTTTTTTACGTATTCCACAACGCATTAACTTTGATTTAACAATGAAAACGTGTTGTGAAAGATGTTCTTGTGACAATAAATGTGCCGGGAACTAAACCCGAACAATCGTACTCTTATCGAATTATTTCTCTAGCCGAATCTAATTTCTTTCAAAAAGAAAATTCACTATCTTCGAAGAATGAAATTTACAAGATTGACAACTTGTGGTGATTTGATAGAAGCCAACATTATTAAGGGCAAGTTGGAGAGTGAGGGGGGTTACTGCTTTTGACTAATGAGCACTTTTCAAGTGTTATGCCTCACTTTTCGGGGATGCTCGGAGCCGGAGT
>PXEK01000377.1 GCA_003564735.1 Cryomorphaceae bacterium | reverse complement strand
ACTCTACTATATTGTTTGAAGGTTGGAACAATGAAGAGGGAATTTATACATTCATACTCAGCGTAACCGATGAATTTGGTTGTGAAGGAAAAGATACGGTTGTGGTTACGCTTCAAGATTGCAACACTTCGATGGGCGGCGATTTGGGTTCTGACCAAAGTGTAAAGGTTTATCCCAACCCTACAAGCGGTGATTTTATTGTTGAAGTTCAAAAATTATGGTCAGAACCGACAGAAATCAAGTTGTTTGACGCTTCAGGGCGTTTGGTGTACTCCACCCGTAAGCTCCTTGACGAGGGAATGAATCAAATTTCGATAAACATCCCCGGATTGTCCGCCGGAAGTTACATTTTGCAGCTTGAGAGCGGCGATGGCAGGGAAACAGTGAAGCTAAATGTGATGAGGTAGTAGGTTAAATTTCAGGGTCTTCAACGGGAAACCGGCGTTGAAAAATCACCAAATACAGAAACGCCAAAAAGGCCAATACGCCGGCAAACCAAAAGGCACGTTGAAAATTTTCGGGGTTGTTGTTATACAACGCCGCCGACACCAAAGCTCCGCTGCCGATACCTATCTCCAAAGCAATATACATGGTACTCATGCCTCGCCCCCGTGCTGCTTTCCTGCTTAGGTCTATGGTCCACGCAAAAACGGTAGGACTATTACTCCCTACGGCAATGCCAAACAGTACGCCCGCGATGATGAGGTGTGTTCCCGTTTGAGCCAATCCGATACTTAGCATGGCCAACGCAACGGCCAATGCACTCACTTTGAGTACGGGGACTCGGCCGAAGCGATCAGAGACTTTGCCGGCTGCAAGGCGTATGGCAAGGGAAGAAACCACGAAAACGGTAAAAAATATCCCTTTATTCTCAAAGCCGAGGTAAACGGTAAAGTCGGGCATAATGGTGAGAACCGTACCAAAGGCAAATGTGGTGAGTAGCATAGTTATAGAAGGTGCCAAAACGCGAGGCTCGTAAAAATCGGTCCATTTTACTTTGAGCATGGCGGGTTTGAACTTTTGGGTATTGTCCATAGTTTCTCGCATTCTCCACAAAAGGATTACCGATATAAAAGCCACTCCCGCACTGGTGTAAAATAAACTTTCGGTGCCGTAAGCTGCGGATATATACCCGCCTACCGACGGCCCTACAGCCATGCCTACGCTGTTGAAGAGTCCTAAAATACCCATAGCCTCTCCGCGTCTGTTGTTGGGGATGATATCTGCAACGTATGCCGCGGTACCGGTGGGATTAAACCCCGTACTCAAGCCGTGAAAAGTACGCAACAACAATAGGGCCGCCACCGTACCGATGACGGGATAAATGAGTCCGGCAACCAATGAAACCGCAGCCCCGAAAATCATTACAGGTTTTCGACCTATGGTATCGGTGAGTTTACCGCTAAACGGTCTGGAAAGCATTGCCGTGAGTGTAAATAGCGCGATGACTAATCCTTTGAACTCGGGTCCGCCCAGCGAGCTCACATAGTCGGGCAGTTCGGGAATTACCATATTGAATCCGCCAAAGAAGAAAACGGCGCTCAGGCAAAGCATCCAAAAAGTTTTATCGTAGCGTTTTAGCACAAATGGATTTTATGTGTGATTTGTAGTAGAATCCTCTAACCCCATTATGGGTATTGTGTTCAAAATATTATGATGTTTCTTCGACGCCTAAACGTGTTCCAGTTTCGAAGAAATGTGAGATGATACGCTCATGCCATTGCGGTTTGTATAGGGGCCATTGATCCGTAAAACCTACGTGACCTCCTTTTTTAGGCGTGAGTAACTGCAATTGTGGATTATTCTCACATTCTTCATAGGGATAACATTCAGGGCTTAGAAAACTGTCGTCAAGGGCATTGATGATAAGTGTAGGAACGGTGATGTATTTCAGTACCGGTTTACTGCTGCAGCGCTTGTAATAATCTTGCGCGCTTTTAAAACCATGAACAGGAGCAGTAAAATTATGGTCAAAGGTCTCAAAATCTTTAGCGTTTTTTATTTTAGACTCGTCTAAAAATGCAGGTTCGTAATGGTTTATCTTGTTTATAGCTTTTTCTTTCAGTTGTTTTAAAAAGCGGGTAAGGTAGATTCTATTTGCCCGTTCTCCCAACTTTTTGCTTGAACCCGCCAAGTCACATGGTACAGATATGGCAGCGATTTGAGTTATTTGTTCGGGTAAATTGGACCCCGCATCACCGGCGTATTTCAGAGCGATGTTTCCGCCCAAGCTGTAGCCCACGACTTTTATATTTTCTGCACCTTGTGCCGTGAGATATTCAATTGCGGTGTGTAAATCGTCTGTTTTGCCGCTGTGGTAGCTTTGAAGTTTGTTGTTGGGAATTCCGCCGCAGCTGCGCATATTGAGTACAACGGAGGTATAGCCTTGATCATGCAAGAGCTTCGAAATGCCAACGGCATATCCCGAGGCAGAGCTGCCTTCTAATCCGTGAAGGATGAGAGCCACTTTTTCGCCTATTTTGCGAAAAGGTTCGGTGAAGTCCAAATGCAAAAAGTCACCATCGGAAGTTGGAATACGCTCACGATGGTATCTGTGGTTGTCGAATTTTCGAAAACGGTTAGGGATAATGGTGTTGAGGTGGGAGTTACTTAAAAAAAACAGTGGTTTATAATTGGTCATTATCAATTT
>PXEK01000132.1 GCA_003564735.1 Cryomorphaceae bacterium | reverse complement strand
CTTTGCCGAGGATAAAGGCAAATACTTTTTTGAGAACGTCATCAAATTCGGCAGTAACTTTCAGGAGAGTCAAAACTCGAGTCAAATATCCCTTTTCGGAGCCGACAGTGCAGTGGAGATTCCCGAGCCCGCCGTACCGCATGCCGAGCCGTGGGGCGACCTCGAAAAGCTTCGCCGCGAAAAGGAAGTGGTGGGTGTTTACATCTCGGGCCACCCGTTAGATACTTACAAAGTTGAAATGAATCATTTCGTTCAGAACCGAATCAAAGACCTAAGCAGAATTCAAGAGTTCATAGGAAAAGAAATGAGTTTTGGCGGAGTGGTAACCGAGGTCAAGCACTTGGAAAGTCGGAAAGGGAAACCCTTTGGCAAATTTGTGCTGGAGGATTATACCGATAGTCACGACTTCTTGCTTTTTGGTGATGAATACCTTCAAAACAAGCACCACCTCACACCGGGTTACTTCTTGTTTTTGAAAGGTGTTGCCGAAAAGTGGAAACGAAAAGACGAAACAGAGTACAACTACAGTTTCAAAGCGAAAGTGATTGAGCAGCTGCCCGACATATTAGAAAAACAAGCCAACTCCATACGAATAGATTTGGATTTGGAAGACATTAGCGCAAAACTCGTTGAAGATTTAGACCGCTTAATGAAAAGTAATACCGGAAAAAACAGTTTGCAATTTAACATTCGCGATCCAAAGGAAAAACTGTCTTTACCAATGAAATCACGCAGTGTTCGAGTTGACTTGAATCAAGACCTACTCGATCAACTGGAAAAAATGGGTATTCGAGAGTATGCACTGAGTTAGGGTTGGAATGAAAACTCTAACCCGGTAAATAACGGCATGGGCAGATGCGATAAAATTAACTACCCCATAACCCCCGCCTCGCTCAACGCCGCCTTCATTTTTTCAAAAGTAAGCTCTATGTTCATGTCTAAACCTACCGACATACGAATGAGCCCGTCACCCAGTCCCATTTCCTTTTGCTCCTCTTCTGAAATTTCGCTGGAGGTACTCGTACCGGGAGCACTAAACAGCGTTTTGTAAAAACCTAAACTCACCGCCAAATAGCCCGTTTGCTTTTCCTGCATTAACTCCATGGCTTTGTAGGCCTTTGCTTTTGAGCCCGCATCGAGCAACAGCATACCTCCAAAACCGTACTTGGGATTGTACAACGACTCAAACAACACGTGCTGAGGGTGCGACTCTAAACCGGGATATGAAACTTTGAGTCCCAACTCTTCAAACTTACGCGCCAAATACATTGCATTTTTACTGTGCTGAATCATGCGCAAATGTAAGTCGCGCAAATTTTTCAAAATACTTGCCGCTCTTAAACCGTCTAACGTTGAACCCAGTAACATGGCAGAGCCGTTATTTACATCCATCAACGAATCAATAAACTCCTTTTCGCCCAAAACGGCACCCGCCACCGCGTCACTACTACCGTTAATAAACTTGGTAAGTGAGTGCACCACCACATCGGCGCCGAATTTAAACGGTGAAATTACCATAGGCGTAAAAGTATTATCCACCACAAGCGCCATATCGTTTTTCTTCGCAATTCCCGACAGTGCCTTTAAATCGGCCACCTCCATCAAAGGGTTGCTCAACGCCTCGCAATAAATCATTTTGGTTTTAGAACTCGCCGCCTCTTCAACCTGTTTCAAATTCGTGATGTCCACAAACTTGACACGAATATTGAACTTGGGCAAGTAATTCTTCAAAAAAGCGTACGTGCCACCGTAAATCGTTCTACTCGCAATAATTTCATCGCCCGCATTGCAATACTGCAGCATAACCGCCGTAATCGCCCCCATACCGCTGGCCATTACCTGTCCGCTAGGCGCACCCTCAATCCCTGCCAACGCATCAGATAAATACCTGTTTGTGGGATTCCAATGCCGCGAATACAAATAACACCCCTCAATTTCATTCTCGAAAATCTCCTCCATTCGGTCAGCTTTCAAAAACGTATACGTGCTGCTATCTGTAATAGAGGGGTTTACACCTCCAAACTCACCAAAGTATTGGATGTTTTGAAGCGTTTCTGCGGGGTCAAAATCTTTATCAATTTTCATGGTATCATTGTTTTTATGGTCAGAACCGAGGGTTATCTTTTCCGGCTTAATTCCAGGCCGGTGCGAAATTACATTTTACGCTGCGATTTTTCCGAATTTCATATCCCGAACTTGCGGCGTTTAGCATTTTTTAATCAGAACCGTACGCTTGTTTTGCAGACGGGTTGGGGCTCTGACCGAAAAAAAGAAAACACAACCTTATTTTAATATCTTAACCTCTCGAATTTAACTTGACCGCTTACCTTTGCCTTATGAAATTGTATATTTCAACGTTTTTGTGCTTTTGTATAGCGTATTTCACCTGTTTGACGGGAATGGCGCAAAGAGGGGAACAGCCCGAGGTTAACGATATTGGCGTTCCGGGTTTTGACGACTCATTCCGCGGATCGGGCGGCATTCGCATAGGATTTTACAACGTTGAAAACTTGTTCGATATTTACAATGACAGCATCAAGCGCGATGACGCGTTTACTCCTTCCGGCGATTACCGATGGAACAAGTACAAATATGAAGATAAGCTCAAGAAGTTGAGTAGAGTAATTACCGCTATGGGCGGCTGGGAACCTATTT
>PXEK01000266.1 GCA_003564735.1 Cryomorphaceae bacterium | reverse complement strand
TGTGCGAATGGTGCCCAAAGCCTGCTTAGCCTTTACCTTATCACCCGTTTTCACGTAAATTTCATCAATATTTTTGTATGCGGTCAAGTAATCGCCGTGCCTTATAATGACAGCCTTGCCCGCGCCCGGAATCACCAGTACCTTACTCACTTCGCCGTCAAAAACAGCCCTCACCTTCTCCCCTTCTTGTGTGGAAATCGTAATACCGTCGTTCTTTACCTTGAGGTGAGTAAGTACGGCATGAGGTTTAATTCCGTACGTTTCGGTGATCACCCCTTTTTCCGTAGGCCAAGGCAGCTTTCCCTTATTCCCCGTGAAATCCTCGGCCAGCGCCAGGGCTTCAGGAGTGAGCTTCCAAACCGATGCGCCTTCAGCCGCCGTACTCTCCCGAGCGGCTTTTCTCATTTCCTCGGCAATAATACGCTCAATGGCCTTGCTCAACGCCGCCCTGTTTTTTTCGTTCTGCTCAATTTCGGCAATGAGTTTTTGCTCCTTGTTTTTGAGCTCTTTCAACAACCGCTCCTGCTCATCACGTTCACTTGAAAGTTTTGTACGTTCTGAGGTTTCTGATTGCAACAAACTCTCCTTATACGCAATTTGCTCTTCTATTTCTTGATTTTTAGCAATAAGCTCAAGCTCGATTCTTTCTATCGCGGCAGCCTGTCTCATTCTATAACTTGAGTACTCTCTTAAGTACTTCACTCTTTTGTAAGCTTGGTTAAAATCTTCAGCGGCAAAAACAAACATTATCATATTGTGCTTACTCCTGTTTTTGTGAGCAAACCTGATCATTTTTGCATACTCGTCACGCAAAGCACCCAACTCTGCCTCCATCCTCTCAATTCTATACTTATTAAACTCAATTTCGTCGGTTAACAAGTTAATCTCGGTTCTGATATTCTCAATGAGTTTAGCCCGCTCTTCAATCTTTTTTTTGGTCAGAACCAAGTCATTCAGCCCGGTGGTCTTTTCTTTTTTGGTTCTGATTAAAAGCTGATTTTTATATTCAATATCATCCTGCAACTTGCGTTTTTCAGATTCTAACTTTTTGCGTTTATCCTCCTGCGCATGAAGCGCCGTGAAGCAAAAAAGGGCTACAAAAAAAACAGAAATTATTCTAGCGTATAGCTTCATAGTTATCATAAAACTTGAACGGCACGTTCAATTTTTCACTGTCGGTTTTTATTCTTGAGTACTTAAACTCGGCCTCCACTTGTTCTTTTGCACGTACGAAGATACTTGTTTTTAACGGAATAAAAAGGTTTTTCTCTTCTTCCTCAATATTTGAGTGTCGTATTTCCAATTGAATACCTTTTTCAGGATCGAGCAAATTAACCCGCGTGGGCCTGTAATTCTCGGGGTCGATAGATGTGCTGATTACAGGTACGTCAGAAGTGATTTTCGAGGGGGAAAGCCGCGCTTTTTCGGCTATTCTTTTTTTGTGCGTAGAAAAAACATAGACGTCGTCAAGCGAGTACATTTGTTTTCCGGCCTCACCGCTCAACGGCACATTTCCCAACAAAAAGTTTTGAAGCAGCTCAAAATTAAGCGGCAGGTTAAATATTTTCGAGGCGTTTTCATAATCCCCTCGGTAATATTTCTTCTCCGCTTTATTCACAAAAAAAACACTGTCGGGAAGGGCTTTTAAACGCGCGGCTTCAAACCCAAAGGCGGTTACCGACATCCAAATGACCGAGTCGGGATGCATCCTGACATTAACGCTAAACGAGTTCGATTTGTCCTCGGTCTTCACCTTAGCGCTTACTTTAAAACTGATGTTATCCGGTGCCGCGGTGTAGTATGCCACACTGTCTAAAAGTTCAAGTCGAGACAAAGAGGTTTTCGACTTGACATCAACGAGGTCTTTTTTAGATTTACAACCCACCGTGAATAAGAGAGCAAGAACAATGACAAGTGTGTAGCGCATACGTTATTCAGGCAAACCCGTACTTATTTTTTTATTGATTTCCACCTCATCACCTCCGGCCTCAACCGCTTTTTTCCAATATTCCACGGCCTTTGTTTTGTTACCCAGCTTGTATTGAACATCACCGTAATGGTCGAGTATTTCATATTGGTCAGAGCCGTTTTTCTTCAACGCCTTTTTGAGGTATTCCTCGGCTTTTTCGTACTGACCGCTTTGATAGAGTACCCACCCGTAAGTATCGAGATATGTGGGACTATTGGGGTTGCGATCTACCGTACTGCGCGACATTTTACGTGCCTTTTCCAAGTTCTCTTTTCTCAAACTCAAAAAATACGCGTAGTTATTGAGTACATAATCGTTTGTGGGATCTATTTTCAAAGCGCGTTCATAATTGAGCCATGCTTGATTGTAGTTACCCGTGTTGTAATACGCATCGCCCAAGCTGCTGTAAAACTGAAGCTCCATAGGGCGGTTATCCAACACCAAGTTTTTGCCCTGCTCCAACACCGAGGCGGCTTTTTCATAATTTTCAGCTTGAAGATTGCCCAATCCGCTCAACAAATAAGGAGTGGGCTGCGAAGGGAACAACTCCATTGCCGACTCACTATCATCAATCATAGCGTCCACGTCATTCAACTGTGAGTTGAGAATCAACATTTGGTTCCACACCTGAAACCGAGAGCTATCCAACGCCAGCGACTTTCGGTATTTATCGCGAGCCTCCTTATTGCGATTGTCGCGG
>PXEK01000153.1 GCA_003564735.1 Cryomorphaceae bacterium | reverse complement strand
TGCCTCAACCTTTTATTTGAACAAGGTTTATCGCTACTTTAGCTTTATTACTTCAACTCCACCAAACAACTATCAAAATCTCTACTATTTAAAAACCCGGCTCGCTCCTTGGCTTGAGCCTCAAAAAAGCCGGCACATTGCGAATAGGTTTCGCAAATAACACAGTACTCGGGAGCCGTAATTGTTACATAGGAACTGTCATCTTTATAATCATTAACCACTACCAATGAAATGGTATGCGTACCCGGTAAAACAAGATTTAAGGTAGGGTTGGGTTTATCGGTTCTAATGGGTCCCTTTTGCGTAGTAGAAAGTTGTTCCTGGTATAAGTACCATTTATATTCTTCGGCATTTTCTGAACATGTACTGTTAAGAACCACTTTACCGTTTTCTTGCAATTCATGTGTAAAGCATGATACAGGATCATCAACGCAGCCAACCAAAAGCAGAAGGGGCACAATCCAAATTAGAAAATTTTTCATTCGTATTGAATTCAGCTTCCAAAAGTAGTGAAAACGTCTTTATCAACAAATATATCAGGGTTTAATTATTTGTTATAACGTACTTTGAAAGGGTATTTGCACATTTATTTCGGTTGTAATCTTATGCTCAAAAAGTTTTTGTGATGAGTGAACCCGGTAGCGCAAGTAATGAGTAATTTGTAAAAAGGGAGTCAAACGTATTCTCGTGTAAACTACATTTGTTTTGCAAACCTAATTACCGAAGTTAAATGCGACTTTTTATTGCTAGATTACATATCTTCGAAAAATGAAAAACCAAACAAACCCGTACGCCAAAAAAGTAGATGAAGTCCTTGAAGAGCTAAAGACCGATAAAGTCAATGGACTAACCGACTCAGAAGCACAAGATCGGTTAAAATCCTATGGCTTAAATACACTCCCGGAAGCAGGTAAAAAAAATTGGTTTGTTCGCTTGATGACTCATTTTCACGATGTGCTCATTTACATATTACTTGTAGCAGCCGTAATTACGGCGCTCATGGAGCATTGGATTGATACCGTGGTTATTTTAGGTGTGGTTATAAGCAATGCCGTAATTGGCTATATTCAGGAAGGAAAGGCCGAAAAGGCTTTGCAAAGCATACGCAAAATGCTCTCGGTAAAGGCCTTGGTTTTAAGAGACGGAAAAAAGAAGTCGTTAAAAGTAGAAAATTTAGTCCCGGGTGATATTGTAAAATTAAAATCAGGAGATAAAGTACCGGCCGATATCAGAATTATTGAAGCCAAAGACTTTCAGGTTGAGGAATCGCCGCTAACGGGCGAATCCACCGCGGTTGAAAAAAGTTCGCAACCTGTGAGTGATGATGCCATTATTGCCGATCAATATTCTATGGCTTTTTCGGGAACGGTGGTAGTTTACGGAACCGCAACGGGTGTTGTGGTGCGCACCGGGGCACTAACAGAAATTGGCCGTATAAATGAGATGATTTCATCGGTTGAAAATATTTCAACGCCCTTGCTTCAACAAATCGAAAAGTTTGGCAAATGGTTGTCTCTGGTAATTTTATTGTCAACCACCGCTTTTTTCGGGTTCGGGTATTTCTTTCGTGATTATACTCTCGGCGAGTTATTTTTGGCATCTATAGGTTTAATCGTAGCTTCCATTCCCGAAGGTTTACCGGCCATTATGACCATAACTTTGGCCATCGGAGTGCAGCGAATGGCTAGCCGCAATGCCATTGTTCGCAAGTTACCCTCAGTGGAAACACTGGGCGCTGTGAAAGTAATTTGTACCGATAAAACCGGCACACTCACCAAAAATGAAATGACGGTAAAAAGTGTGATCACCGCCGATAAAGAATATGAAGTAGAAGGTACGGGCTATCGGCCCAAGGGAGATATAACGTATAAAGGCAATATTGTGAATGTAGAGGATGAGCCGGTATTACTTCAGTTTATACAGGCGGCAAAAGCATCAAACAATGCTGAAATTTATGAAAAAGACGGACAGTGGAAAATTACCGGCGCACCAACTGAAGGAGCCATGCTTACCTTAAGCCATAAAGCCGGACTTGAACAATTTAACCCCGAAAGAATAGATTCCGTACCTTTTGAATCAGAACACAAATACATGGCAACGCTTAACCGCGTGGAAAATGACGTTTTTATTTTCATCACTGGCGCTCCCGATAAGCTCCTGGGTTTTTGTACTAAGCAATATACCCAAGACGGTTTACAAGAAACAGACAAAGCATATTGGGAACAAAAAATGGAGCAAATTGCCCAAAAAGGACAGCGTATGCTGGGGGTAGCTTTTGAAAAAGCCGATGACAACCTCTCTGAAATTGATAAAGACTCCTGTGAACAAAATAAGGTGTTTTTGGGGGTCACCGGAATTGTTGATCCGCCGCGCGATGAGGTTTTAGAAGCCATTAAAGAGTGTAAAAGCGCCGGAGTACAAGTAAAAATGATTACGGGAGATCATGCCGCAACAGCTAAAGCCATAGGCGAGCAAATAGGAATTGGCGACGGTGAAAAAGTCATGACAGGGGCACAACTGGAGGAAATGACTGATGAGCAGTTGCGCGAGGTGGTCAATGATTGTGATATTTATGCCCGTACCGGTCCTGAACATAAAATGCGATTGGTTACCGCCCTACAGGAAAATGGAAACCCGGTGGCCATGACGGGCGACGGAGTTAATGATGCCCCCGC
>PXEK01000155.1 GCA_003564735.1 Cryomorphaceae bacterium | reverse complement strand
TTTTATGAAAATGTTTTATGATCGTGCGGGAACCGACGAAAGTAAAATGCCAAAATATTTATTGCTATTTGGTGCTGCCTCCTACGATTACAAAAACCGAATTTCAGGAAATACCAATCATATTCCCATTTACCAAAGTGTAAATTCAGAGTCACCCACGGGTTCATTCATGAGTGACGATTATGTCGGCTTTTTAGATGATGACGAGGGTGACGACATACGCAGCGGTTTAGACATAGGAATCGGCCGTATTCCCGTGAACACATCATCACAAGCCCAAAACGTGGTAAATAAAATACTGCGCTATCATCGCTTGCCGCAAACCTTTGGGAGCTGGAGAAACCGACTTACTTGGGTTGCCGATGACTTAGATCACGCGCTAAGTACCAACTTACCTATACACATGCGGGATTCAGACATATTGGCCGAAAAAATCAAAAGCCGATATCCGTCATACAACCACAACAAAATATATTTTGACGCTTTCCAAAAAACATCAACAGCGGGCGGACAGCGCTACCCCGAAGTCACCGAGGAAATCAACAAAAGTATGACCAACGGGACTCTGCTCATGACCTATGTAGGTCACGGTGGTGTATCGGGCTGGGCACATGAGCGTGTTTTGCGTATTCAAGACATCAACGGTTGGACTAACCGCCATGCTATGCCGCTTTTCCTCACCGCCACGTGTGAGTTTACTCGTTTTGATGACCCTGAACGTACGTCAGCCGGAGAATTCGTACTCATCAATCCCGACGGTGGCGGAGTAGGACTTATGACCACTACCCGATTGGTTTACGCAAGCCCGAACTTTCAACTGGCCAACACCTTTACAGATTATTTATTCGAGGCTGTGGACGGTCGTACCCCCACCTTGGGCGACTTACTTATGCTTTCCAAAGATATTACACTAAATAACATCACTTTAAGTAACGGAATCAATTACCGAAACTTCTCGCTCTTGGGTGACCCTGCAATGCGGCTAGCTTACCCGCAATACACCGTAAAAACAACCCAAGCCCCCGATACGGCAAAAGCACTTCAAAAGGTGACTATTAACGGTATAGTTACCAATGATTACGGGCAAAAGCAAGAAAATTACAACGGAATTGTTTATCCCGTTATTTTTAATCCCCGCCGTTTAATTACCACCTTAGATAACGACAATGAGGGAGCGTTTCAATTTTTAGACCGAACGGGAATTATATTTAACGGTAAGGCGGAAGTAAAAAAAGGTGAATTTGAATTCTCCTTTGTAGTTCCCAAAGATGTTGACTTCGATTACGGAAATGCTAAAATAAGCTACTACACCGACGACCGAAGAATAGACGGAAACGGTCACGATTTGGACATTGTGGTAGGCGGGATTTACGAAAATGCCAAAGAAGACAATACCCCTCCCGATGTGCAATTATGGATGAATGATGAAAACTTTGTGAGCGGAGGTATTACAGATGAAAATCCATACTTGTACGCCCGTGTTTTTGACGAAAGCGGTATCAATACCGTGGGGAGCGGCGTAGGACATGATATCACTGCCGTTTTAGATGAAAATACGGCCAACCCCATCATTTTGAACGACTTTTATGAGAGTGACTTAAACTCGTACCAAAGCGGTACCATAAAATATCCTTTCACCGACTTAGAACAGGGCAGACATACGCTTTCCCTTAAAGTGTGGGACGTGCATAACAATTCGGCCGAGGCTTACACAGAGTTTGTTGTGGCCGGGAGTGAAGAGTTGGCCATTGAACATCTTTTAAACTACCCTAACCCCTTTACCACCCATACTTCATTTTATTTTGAACATAATGCCCCCGGCCAAAGTTTGGAAGTGAGGGTTCAAATTTTCACCGTAAGCGGAAAATTGGTAAAAACCATTGACGGCATTCATGCATCTGACGGTTTTCGGGTAGGACCCATCGACTGGAACGGGCGTGATGATTACGGCGATGCGATTGGCAAAGGCGTTTACGTTTATAAAGTAAAAGTTACGGCACCAACAGGCGAATCGGTCGACAAATTTGAGAAACTGGTTATTTTAAATTAACCCGTACAATAAGAGTTTAAAGAGTTCGTTATCTTTGCCACGAAATTAGTCTGAGTTAAATGAGAAATTTTTCGATTTTCACGGCCATCTTCCTATCGCTATGCGCGTTGCAATCAAGTGCACAAGTTCAAACCGTCACAGGAGCCGAGCCCATAAGCGACAGGGTAAACACCATCACTACGGCCGTTCCTTTTATGACCATTACTCCCGATGCCCGGCACGGCGCGTTAGGTGACGCGGGAGCCGCAACCTCACCTGATATGTATGCAAACTTTTGGAACCCGGCAAAACTGGCTTTCAATTCCGAGGAGCTGAGTTTTGGTATGTCCTATACTCCATGGTTGAGAAACTTGGTTTCTGATATTGACCTTTCCCAACTTACCGGCTCTTACAAAATTGACGATATGTCTGCCATCGGGGCTTCATTTACTTACTTCTCACTAGGGCAAATTCAATTTACTGATGAGTTTGGTAATGACATCATTCAATTCAGGCCCAACGAGTGGGCACTCCAAGCCAATTACTCAAGAAAATTATCAGATCGCTTGTCCGGCGGTATCGGGTTAAAGTTCATTTATTCTAACCTCACGGGTGGTATTGACGTGCTCTCTGCAGAGACTCGACCGGG
>PXEK01000184.1 GCA_003564735.1 Cryomorphaceae bacterium | reverse complement strand
TGAGTAAATGTAGTTTCTTCAATTTTTCTAAAAGCGCGTCATCACAAAATTTAACTGAGCTGATTTTGATCCTCACATTGCGCTTGATTCGGCGACCTCCCGATTCACTCATGCCCCTCCAGTTTTTAAAAGAATCGGCAATAAAGGCATAGGTGGGAATTGTTGTTATAGTCTTATCCCAATTTTGAACTTTAACCGTATTGAGATTAATGGAAATAACATCGCCGTCGGCACCATACTTAGACATAGAAACCCAATCCCCCACCCTCACCATGTCATTATAAGCCAACTGAATACTGCCCACAAAACCTAAAATACTATCCTTAAAAACTAAAAGAATAACGGCTGATAGCGCCCCCAAACCGGTTAATAAACCGGTGACGGGTTTGCCCGAAACCGTTGAAAATATAATGATAATGACAATAAGCCAGTTTAATATCACAACCAACTGAGCAATACTCGCAATAGGTTTATCTTGAAACTGCTCCTTCTCCAATAAAAAATCGCGCGTACCCCTGGCAATGGCCTGAATGAACTGAGCCACAAAAATGTAGATGTATGACTCAACGGCAATTTGCGCAGGATAAATCAAAAATTCAAAATCGTAGAAAACAACCGGTATCACCGCGTCAATAATTAATGCCGGAATGATGTGCCCCACATAAGTGGTGGCCTTTTGCCTCACCAAGTGATCGTCAAAACTCGTTCGGGTTTTACGGGTAAACTTTTCTACCGTAGTAAGTATTATTTTATTGACTAAATAGTCGATAATACGAACAACAATAGCAACGATAACAACTAAGGAAAACATCTTCAAATAAATCGCCGTAGAATCAGAAATACCCCAACCGGCAAATAACTCGGTTAAAAAAACACCTACCTTTTCGCTTAAGTTGACTGCTTCATTCATTATGTCATCTATTTTGAGAAATTATTTATACTAAACTACCTCCGCAAAGTAAGAGCATTTTCGATCTTTGCACAAGGAGTAACGAGAATAAATCCCCGTGTGAATTGGCAGGTAGAGTCTTTTTAAAAATGACCTCAAAATACAACCGAAGTTAATGACGTTAAGTAGGTAAATACTCTTGAAAGAAATACGTAATTTTGAAACCCATGAAAATTTCACTTTTCAAACAACGAAAACCACGCGGTTTCCAATTTAAACCTCGATACCATAATCCTAAAAAAGAAGCTTTAAAAGAGCGTATTGCAGCCATTGAAAAGGAGGTGAAAAAAGAACGAGAATTTGTAAAAAGTGCCGGAGGCGAAAAACAATACCGCGCAAAAATGAGGAGAGTGACCTCAGATGCCGTAAATTTTAGGCGTTCTCAAAATAAAAAATCAAACTTGCGAATACTCCTTTTCGCCGGTGTTTTGTTACTGCTTTTTTACGTTTACATTAATACCGACATCAACATTTAACGAAAACACACAGCATATTTATGGGTAATCATATAAAGCTACTACCTGATTCTATTGCCAATCAAATTGCCGCCGGTGAGGTGATTCAGCGCCCCGCATCGGTGGTGAAAGAATTACTCGAAAACGCCGTGGATGCTGAGGCTACAGAAATCAACCTCATTATTAAGGAAGCAGGGAAGACGCTTATTCAAGTTATTGATAACGGAAAAGGTATGAATGAAAGTGACGCTCGACTCTCATTAGAACGTCATGCCACGTCAAAAATATCACAAACCAATGATTTATTTGATATAAAAACCATGGGCTTCCGCGGAGAGGCACTGGCTTCCATTGCTTCCATATCGCATTTAGAAATTAAAACCAAAAGCAGAGACGAAGATTTGGGTACGCGCATTATCGTAGAAGGTTCTACAGTAAGGAAACAAGAGCCCTGCCAAACAAAAAACGGCAGCTCTTTCGCAGTTAAGAATTTGTTTTACAATGTACCTGCGCGTAGAAAGTTTTTAAAGTCAGAACGCGCCGAACTCAGACACATCATTGACGAATTTGAACGTGTAGCACTACCTAATCCGCATATAAAATTTACATTCACGCACAATGGAAACGACTTGTTCCAACTGGAATCAACAGTTTTGAGGGGGCGCATTATTGATATTTTCGGGAAAAGGTACAAAGATAGTTTGGCACCCGTAAAGCAAGAAACCGACATCGTTAACCTAAGGGGGTTCATCGTAAAACCCGAGAAGGCCAAAAAAACCCGAGGAGATCAATTCTTTTTTGTAAACGGGAGGTTCATTAAATCGGCATATTTACATCACGGGGTAAAAGAAGCCATGAGCGAGCTACTCCCAAAAGATAGTCACCCCGGTTATTTCATTGAGTTCCAAGTGAACCCGGGATTTATTGATGTAAACATTCACCCTACCAAAACAGAAATTAAATTTGAGGATGATCGTGCCGTTTACGCCATACTTAAATCCAGCGTAAGGCAAACCATCGGGCAGTACAACCTCACCCCAGGTCTGGACTTTGAAAGAGAGCAAAGTTTTGACGCCGTTACCCCCGGCAATGACCAACCGGTAAGGGCTCCGGAAGTAAAAGTAAACCCCGATTTCAATCCTTTCCATAAGGATACGGGGTTTTCATCATACAATCAAAAAGATAGGGAGCGAAGGGAGAATTACCAAAAAATGTTTGAAACGGATAGCCCTGAGCATCACCGCAATCACTTCGGAGAATTACAGCAGACGGAGGTTGGTT
>PXEK01000047.1 GCA_003564735.1 Cryomorphaceae bacterium | reverse complement strand
CTTCCGGAGACGGTCAACAATTAAGTATAAGAGCCCAAACCAGCGGTTCATTCTTTCAATCCTACAATATCAGTTTTACTGAGCCTTGGTTAGGAGGCAAAAGACCAAATGCCCTCACGGTCAGTGCTTACTACTCTCTGCAATCTGACGGGAGTCCGAGAAGAATTGAAAATGCCGACGGAGAGCGAGTTCGCAACCCCAACCGACAAGGGTTAAATATTTTAGGGGTTACCGTAGGGCTTGGCAGAAGACTACATTGGCCGGATGACAACTTTATGCTGCAGCAAGAAATTGCCTATCAAAATTATGACGTAAACAATTGGATGACCTTTGAAAACTTTAATCAAGGTTCAGCAAACAACATCTTTTACCGTGTAAATCTTTCGCGAAATTCAATAGATGATCTCAACTTTCCCACATCAGGTTCCAGAACCGTTCTATCCGCGCAGTTAACCCCCCCCTATTCCTGGTTTAGAGATGAAGATTTTACACAGCTTGAGCCACGAGACCGATTCAGATGGACAGAATACCACAAATGGAAATTCACCTCATCATGGTATACGAAACTGTTCGATGATTTCGTGCTGTACTCCAAAGTAGGCTTTGGCGGGCTTTTCCGCTACACAAATGCTATGGGTAATGCACCCTTTGAGCGTTTTTACCTTGGAGGATCGGGATTGACGGGCTTTGTCTTGGACGCACGTGAAATCATTGCATTTAGAGGTTATGACGATCAACAAGTATCAAATCGCGGGCCGATACAAGGCAATAGCGTAGGTGGAATTTTGATTAATAAATACACCACAGAGCTGCGCTACCCCTTCTCTAAAAACCCTCAAGCCATGATTTACGGACTCACATTTTTCGAAATGGCGAACACTTGGAACGATTTTAGTGATTGGGATCCTTTTAATGTTTACCGTTCAACGGGTGTGGGCATAAGGATTTTCTTACCCATGTTTGGCCTTTTAGGTCTTGACTGGGGTTACAGATTCGATGAAGTACCAAACACTTCAATGAGTAAATCTCAAATTCACTTCACCATTGGGCATAACCTTGGACAGTTATAAAAGAGAAATTATGAAAGGCACGATACTTGCATTATTGGTTTTGTTGGGTACAACACTGCACGCGCAGCGCTTTGCCTACATTGATTCACAGTATATCTTAGAACAAATGCCGGCTTACAAAGAAGCTCAAAACGAATTAAACGAACTCAGCAAAAAATGGCGAGAAACTATGGAGGCCAAACAAGAAAACCTAAAAGAATTAGAAAGAGCCTACCAAGCAGAAAAAATTCTTTTGACTGACGATATGAAAAAACAAAGGGAACGAGAAATCAGCGAAAAAAAAGAAGAAGCCCTCAAATATCAAAGAGACAAATTCGGCTATGAAGGTGAGCTTTTCAAAAAAAGAAAAGAGTTAATTCAGCCGCTGCAAGATGACATTTTTAATGCCATTCAAGAAATGGCAAAAGAAAGAAGCTATGCAGTAGTATTTGACAAAGGAAAAAATACAAACATACTTTACTCGGACCCTCGCTACGACAAAAGCGATGTTGTTTTAAGAAAAATGGGGCTGTCATCAGGAAATAAATAAATTTGCAAACTTTTAAAATCAAGCAATTACATCTAATCTCAATTATTATGAAACAGACAATCGCACTTAGTATTTTATTTTTAACACTCTCATTATCGGGATTCTCGCAAAAAATGGGACACGTCAACTCTCAAAGGCTTTTAAGCATGATGCCTGAAAGTAAAGAAGTTCAAACTCAAGTAGAGGAATACATTAAACAACTGGAAAGTCAGCTCTCTACCATGTCTAACGAATATCAAAGTAAACTTGCAGAGTATCAAAACAACCAAGCCCTTTGGTCAGATCCCGTAAAAGAATCTAAAGCAGAAGAAATCTCAAGTTTAGAAAAACGAATTCAACGTTTTCAGCAAACCGCACAACGTTCAATGAGTCAAAAGGAAGAAGAGCTCTTCGAGCCTATTTTAGATAAACTGCAAAACGCAATTAAAAAGGTAGCCGATGAACACGGCTATGATTATGTTTTTGACTCAGGCAGTGGAGCCGTTTTACACGCTCCTGATAGCGATGATATGACTTCTTTAATCAAGAAAGAACTCGGTTTGGAATAACGAAAATGCTCCAAACCATTACATGTATTAACCCGGTGAGAGCCGAATAAAGAATGAGGCACAACCTAAAAAAGGGAATCAACAAATAGTGATTCCCTTTTTTATTGGTGGAAACCGACTCACGTTTGAACAGACTTCGTATTTTTGTAAAGCTCATCACCTATAAAGTAAGCTTAAATGGTTAAAAATAACTGTCCCGTAGGTATTTTTGATTCCGGTCTTGGTGGTATAAGTATTTACAATGCGCTAACCCAACTTTTACCCCAAGAGCGTTTTATTTACTTGGCCGACAGTGAAAACGCGCCTTACGGCAATAAAACCCAAAGAAAAATTCGTGAGCTCTCCCACCGTAACACCGAGTTCCTGCTGCATAAAGGCGTAAAGTGTATTGTGGTTGCCTGTAATACAGCTACCACACAAGCTATTCAATATTTACGTAAACAATTTGATGTCCCTTTCATTGGCGTTGAGCCCGCAATAAAGCCGGCTGCGCATTTTTCGGTCAACAAGAAGATTGGTGTACTGGCCACTGAAGGCACACT
>PXEK01000204.1 GCA_003564735.1 Cryomorphaceae bacterium | reverse complement strand
ATGCTTCTCCTCGCCGCGGATGGTTTTTGAGGCCGGCCATCAAAACTCCTCTCAGTCGCCGGAAAAGCCGCGGCGGCTGTGGGAATTTCTCGGCAGGCACGGGCTATTGCGCCATTTTGAAACGGAAGCGGATTTTGTCCCTAAGTATTATATGAACGGCAAAGGAGGTTCTTCCGGTCGGGAAACTTCTTTATCCTTAAGCGGAGACAATATGAATACTCGCACAGTTGGGTTATTAAGCAGTCATATTTTTTGGTGGTGTTACACTTTAACGGCTATTTTAGAGGTTTAAACCCAAGTGACATGAATGGATTTCGCTTTCCTGAAAATTTGATGAATTCGCAATCACTATGTTGCAATTCAAGTGGCCTATGAGTAAAATCTCTAAATCCTTCATACAAGCCGTCAAGCAAATTATTGCGCGGGCTCAAATTAATGCCGTCAGTGCAGTTAATCAAGAGCGCGTACAGATGTATTGGCAAATCGGGCGTCATATTGTAGAAGAAGAACAACAAGGCAAAGAGCGGGCAGATTATGGAGCATACCTTATTAAGTCTTTGGCAGAGGAATTAGAGAAAGATTTTGGGAGCGGTTTTTCGATAAGGCAATTGGAGACTTGCAGGCAGTTTTACAACACTTTCCCAAATACGCACGCACTGCGTGCGCAATTGAACTGGACGCAATACAAGTTACTTCTCCGCCTTGATGACGCAGACAAGCGCACCTATTATATCGAAGAAAGCTGCAAGAACAATTGGAGCTCACGTCAACTGGAACGGCAAATAAATAGTCAGCTTTACGAACGCTTGTTGCTGAGCAATGACAAAGAAAAAGTACTGGCCGTGGCCAAGCAAGAGGTTGAACCTGAAAGTCCCAAGGAAATTATTAAAGACCCCATGGTATTAGAGTTTTTGGGCTTGAAACCTCAAGCTGCTTACTATGAAAAAAACTTGGAAAGTGCTCTAATTACCAATATGCAAAGCTTTTTGCTGGAACTGGGCAATGGCTTTTCTTTTGTAGCTCGGCAAAAACGCATTCAGATAGAAGACGATGAATTCTTTTTGGATTTGGTGTTCTACAACCGTCTTTTACGCTGCTTCGTAGTCATTGAAATAAAAACCCATAAGCTCACCCATCAGGATTTGGGACAGTTGCAGATGTATGTGAATTATTACGATCGAACCGTGAAACTGAAAGACGAAAACCCGACCATTGGTATTCTGCTTTGCGCCGATAAAAACAATACGATGGTAGAGTATGCCCTGCCCGAGGGTAATACGCAAATCCTTGCAAGCAAGTATCAATTGTATCTACCTAAGAAGGAAGAATTAGAGCGTGAATTCAAAAAAATGATCGACCATGAGTAGACAAGAATTCTTCCCGAAAAAATCAACGGCAACGCCAACCATTTATGCCTATGAATTACCGAACGACGGCAGCAGAAAAGGACAGCTAAAAGTTGGGTTTACCAACCGAACTGCGCAAGGACGCATCAAAGAACAAATTGGCGCTACCCGTGCAGAATACCGCATAGTGGTAGAGGAAAACGCTATGCGCAATGATGGTTCTGCATTTACCGACTTTGATGTACATCGTTACCTCAAGCAAAGAGGCATTAAAAACACAGATGGAGAGTGGTTCGAATGTTCCCTCAAAGACCTTAAAGCGGCATTGATTGCAGTACAAAAAGGTGAACTGAATGAGGAAAACAGGTCTCTCAATTTCGCTATGCGACCTGAGCAAGAGCAAGCCGTTGAAAAGTGTGCTCAGTACTTTGAGAGTTACGGCAGTGAGAATCCTGATAAAGTCCCTCACTTTCTGTGGAATGCTAAAATGCGCTTCGGTAAAACCTTTGCAACCTATCAGCTCGCTAAAAAACAAGGTTGGACAAAAGTTTTGGTGCTCACATTTAAACCTGCCGTACAAAGTGCTTGGCAAGAAGATTTAATGACCCATGTAGATTTTGAAGGTTGGCAGTTTGTGAGCAGAAACGGCTTAACCTACGAAGACATTGACCCAAGTAAGCCTTTTGTTTGCTTTGGTTCGTTCCAAGATTTTTTAGGAAAAAACACTTCTACAGGCGGTATCAAAACCAAAAATGAATGGGTACACGCAACCAATTGGGATTGCGTCGTATTTGACGAATACCACTACGGAGCTTGGCGCGAAAATGCCAAAGACTTGTTTGAGTTCGAAGATGCCAAAGAAGCTAAATTTGGCGAAGGCGAAGGAATCGACTACTTCGATGAAGACATGATTCCGATTACCACCAACGGCTTTTTGTATTTGTCAGGCACACCCTTTAGAGCCATCACTTCGGGCGAGTTTATAGAAGAACAGATTTTTAATTGGACATACTCGGATGAACAGCGAGCCAAAGAGGAATGGAAAGGACCGGACAATCCCTATGAGAGTTTACCACGTATGGTGATGCTCACTTACCAAATGCCAGATTCGATTAAAGAAGTGGCGATTGGCGGTGAATTCAATGAATTTGATTTGAACGTCTTCTTTGAAGCTACAGGAATTGGCGAAGGTGCTCGTTTCAGAATGGAAAGCTACGTTCAAAAATGGTTAGACTTAATTCGTGGAGGCTTTTCCGAAACTACGATCGATGATTTAAAAATGGGTGCGAAAAAACCACCCATGCCCTTTTCTGATTCTCGATTGCTGAGCATCCTGAATCACACGTT
>PXEK01000099.1 GCA_003564735.1 Cryomorphaceae bacterium | reverse complement strand
ATATCGCTTTGGCGGTAAAACACCGTTTTTGAAGTATCTAAGCCCAGTGCCAACCACGCGGCAGCTACCGAGTACGCATTCTCTTTAATAACATCGGGTTGTTTCACCGCCGTTAGCGTATGCATATCGGCAATAAAAAGCAGCGATTCATTTTCGGGTTTTGAGGCCATTTCAATAGCCGGCTCAATTGCGCCCAATATATTGCCCAAGTGCGGGGTTCCGGTTGCCTGAATACCGGTTAAAATTCTTGCCATTTATCTTTTAAATTGTCGTCAATTTATACATTCATCTCGGGAATATCACCCTCCACAATCAACTTACCTTCCGTAGCCTTTTGTATTTCTTCCACGATTACGCCGGGTGCACGCTCCACAAGTTTAAAGCCGCCCTCTGTCACATCAATCACCGCCAAATTGGTCACTATACGATCAACACAAGCCACACCCGTAATGGGCAATGTACACGATTTTAAAAGTTTTGAGTCGCCGCGTTTGTTGGTGTGCATCATAGCCACCGTAATATTTTTTGCCGATGCCACTAAATCCATGGCGCCGCCCATACCCTTTACCATTTTACCGGGAATTTTCCAATTGGCAATATCGCCGGTTTCTGAAACTTCCATTGCCCCGAGTACGGTAAAATGCACGTGTTGACCGCGAATCATGGCAAAACTGTCTGATGAATCAAAAAACACCGCTCCCGGTTTTGTGGTGATGGTTTGTTTTCCGGCGTTAATCAAATCGGCATCTACCTCTTCTTCAGTGGGAAACCGCCCCATACCCAGCACACCGTTTTCAGATTGAAATTCAACGCTGATACCGTCGGGGACATAATTTGCCACCATCGTAGGAATCCCGATTCCCAAATTCACATACATTCCGTCTTCCAATTCCTGTGCAATTCGTTTTGCAATTCCGTGTTTATCTAAAGCCATTTTCCTCTGTTATTTTGTTATTATTTCGGTCAGAGCCTACCTTCCTTCCGGCAATATTCTTTGCTGAGCCGTTGTTCGGGTTCTGACCAAAACCCGAAAACCTGCGCGGCAATTAACCCTCGCGAACGGTACGTTGCTCAATGCGTTTTTCAAACTTTTCGCCCTTAAAAATACGCTGTACAAAAATGCCGGGCGTATGAATTTCGTTGGGGTCAAGCTCACCCGGCTGCACCAACTCCTCCACCTCGGCAACGGTGATTTTACCCGCCATAGCCATAACCGGATTAAAGTTGCGCGCCGTAGCTTTGAATATTAAGTTGCCCGCAGTATCGCCTTTCCACGCCTTTACAAAAGCAAAATCTGCCGTAAGTGCATTTTCCAAAATATGGGGCTTGCCGTTGTACCACCGCACCTCTTTCCCCTCAGCCACCTCAGTGCCGTAACCGGCGGGCGTATAAAAGGCGGGAATACCCGCACCACCGGCTCTGCAACGCTCGGCCAAAGAGCCTTGCGGAATTAAATCTACTTCTAACTCGCCGCTGAGCATTTGTTTTTCAAACAAATCGTTTTCACCTACATAAGACGAAATCATTTTTTTTATTTGCTTGGTTTGCAACAACAAACCCAATCCAAAATCATCAACTCCGGCATTATTTGAAATGCAGGTAAGGTTTTTTGCACCGTTTTTCCTGATGGCTTCAATCGAATTTTCGGGAATGCCGCACAATCCAAAACCACCCAGCATCAACGTCATATCGTTTTTTAATCCGGCAACGGCCTCCTCGGCACTGTTTACTACTTTATTTATCATGTGTATTTTATTTTTTGCGGTTTTGTTTGGCGTTTGTCAAAGATTTTTCAAATGTAAAAATTTTACGCGCAACGGGAAAATCAATGGTTTTATCAACTCACCGTAAGCTTGAAATCCATTTAACTATCCAACTGCAAAACAGCCCTAAACGCACTCTGCGGAATTTCCACATTACCCACTTGGCGCATGCGTTTTTTTCCTTTTTTCTGTTTTTCAAGCAACTTGCGCTTTCTGGAAATATCACCTCCGTAACATTTAGCGGTTACATCTTTTCGCACGGCGCGAACGGTTTCACGGGCAATAATTTTATTGCCTATACCGGCTTGAATAGCAATTTCAAACTGTTGGCGCGGAATTAACTCGCGCAGTTTAGAGCAAATCTTTTTGCCCAACTCAAACGCATTATCGCGGTGAACCAATGCGCTCAAAGCATCAACTTGATCGCCGTTGAGTAAAATATCCAATTTCACCAGGTGCGACTCGCGATCATCAATAGGGTGATAATCAAAAGATGCGTACCCGCGGGATACAGATTTGAGTCTGTCATAAAAGTCAAAAACAATCTCGGCCAACGGCAATTCAAATACGATTTCAACCCGTTCTTGAGTGAGGTAGGTTTGGTTTTTCATTATGCCTCGTTTTTCAATACACAGATTCATCACCGGCCCTACAAACTCGGTTTTTGTAATGATTTGCGCGTTGATAAACGGCTCGTGAATGGAGGCCACTTTGGTGGGATCCGGAAACTCAGAGGGATTGGTGATTTTTAATTGACTGCCGTCATTGAGTTTGGCGTGATACGACACGTTGGGAACGGTAGTAATTACAGTCATATCAAATTCGCGCTCCAATCGTTCTTGCACAATTTCCATGTGCAACATTCCCAAAAAGCCGCAGCGAAAACCAAAGCCCAATGCCGCTGAAGACTCGGGTTCAAAGGTAAGCGAGGCATCGT
>PXEK01000343.1 GCA_003564735.1 Cryomorphaceae bacterium | reverse complement strand
ACGTTCTTTCCGTACGTTAACCTCTAAAAAAGAGGCTGAAGAGAGTATTCCAAAATTGATATCCATGATAGATCGTTTGGCAAAAAAGAACGTGATTCACAAAAACAAAGCGGGGAACCTTAAGTCGAGCCTATACGGCTACGCGGCTAAGTTGAGCTAAGGCCTCTACCGACTTTTTGTCGATTAGTGGTTATTTTTTTCGGCGTTCTTAATGAGCGTTTCACAACATTGTACCTTACCTTTTATTGAAAAATAATTGGTAAGGTTTTTTTGTTTGTACTCGCGAGAAAGTCGAGCCGCTAAATACATATTTTTCGTTGCTCAAAGCGCCTAAAATTGTACCTTAGTGCGCCCAAACAAAAAGGCAAAGCGCTACACTGTGAAGTGTGCACTCTGCTGAATTCAAAACACACCCACACAAAACACTATCTACATATGAACGAAAACGAGAACAACTTTAAAGGTATAAAATCATGGTCGGTTGATGATCGCCCTCGCGAAAAACTAATGCTCAAAGGAAAAGGAGCTCTGAGCAATGCCGAACTTTTAGCTATACTCATCGGTTCGGGAACCACAAAACTCTCCGCGCTCGATCTGGCTAAAGACGTACTCTCAAGAGCCGATCAAAACCTCAACGAACTGGGTAAAATGAGTGTTGCCGACTTGTGTAAATCGAAAGGCATTGGCGAGGCTCGAGCCATTACCATCTCGGCAGCCATTGAGTTGGGCAGACGAAGAAAAGAGGAAGACCCCCTGCAGCGCACACAAGTGAAATCCAGTAAAGACGCTTACAATTACTTGTATGAATACTTGAGCGACCTCCCTCACGAGGAGTTTTACGTCGTTTTGCTAAGCAGATCCAATAAAATTGTAGGCCACGAATGCATAAGCCGTGGTGGAGTAAGCGGCACCGTGGCCGATGCCAAACTCATTTTCCTGCCCGCACTACAAAAATTGGCCTCAGGCATTATATTGGCGCACAATCATCCCAGCGGTAATTTAAAACCAAGTAACGCCGATATTTCTCTTACCCGAAAAATTAAGCGCGGCGCCGAGCACTTGGATATCACATTATTTGACCATCTCATTATCGGTGATGCCGGATATTATAGTTTTGCCGACGAGGGATTATTATGAAAAACAGGCAAAACCATATCCAAATTTACAGTGAAATTCAGTCGGGCCGACTCAAATTTGCTGCGAAGTTCTTCTTTGGTAACGTAGGTAAATATAAAGTCCGCCTCGTATTTAATGAAGCCGATTTGGAACCTGAAACACCTACAATATCCTACAGTCACAGACCCGTAAATGACAACGCCTATCACATCAGGCCGGCTGCCATACTCAAAGAAAAAACCATTGAGCCCCAAAACATTGAGCTTGATACTTGGAACGATTTACCCTGTTTTTTCACCACTGAGGGCACCGATTTACCCTTTGACGTTTTGGGCGCGTCCTTTTACCTGGTAACCCGCTATGAAGAGAATCTCCCTGCCGATAAAGATGAACACGGGCGTTACCTCCCCGAGCAAAGTTTTGCCTCACAAAGCGGATTTTTAGAAAAACCCCTCATCGATTTATGGTTCTGTAAAATAGAGTCGGTTTTACGAGAGCGATTTGGAGTAGTTTCGGGTCGCGAATTCCGATTTATCAATACCATTGACGTTGACAGTGCCTACGCTTACGTTGAAAAGGGGTTATTCCGCACCTCGGGAGCTTTAGTGAGAGATATCCTCACCGGTAAATTCAAGGAAGTACTCAATCGTATAAACACCCTGTTCATGGGTAAAAAAGATCCCTTTAACACCTTTCAGTACGTATTGGACGTGAACAAGAAGTACCAATTCGAATCCATTTTCTTTTTCTTATTGGGCGATTATGGCAAATTTGATAAAAACGTGCCCTACACAGGAGTGAAGTTTCGCGCCCTAATGAAGCGGGTAAACGATTACGCCACCGTGGGTATTCACCCCTCATATCATGCCAACAATGACAGTGCGGCCATCAGCGAACAAATTGAGCGGTTGAGCAACATCATCCACATGCCCGTGGAACACAGTCGGTTTCACTACCTCAAATCCGGAATCCCCGACAGCTATCGTGCCTTGGTAAACGCCGATATTCTCCACGACTATACTATGGGGTACGCCTCAAAGCCGGGTTTCAGAGCCTCTACATGCTCACCTTTTATGTTTTTTGATCTTGTTCAAAACCGTACTACCCGACTCAAAGTGCATCCCTTTTGTTGTATGGAAGGAACTTTGAAAAACTACATGAATTTAAAACCCGAAGCCGCATTGAAAACCTTCAAGCAGTACACCGATGAGGTGAAGTCGGTTCAAGGCACCTTATACTTTGTATGGCACAACGACTCTTTGAGCAATCAATCGCCGAATGAAGGTTGGAGAGATGTTTATCGCAACTTGATACAGTATGTGGGAGAGGCGGGGAAATAAGTGGTCGGTGGTGAACGGTTTTAAATGAGTACTGCCGTTTACCTTTTTACCCACTTAGAGTTTTCGGAATTTCAATTCCGCTAAAAACTCTTGTTCGGGAACAGCTCACGCAGAACGGCCTTAATGGCTAATGACGTTCGCGAAGCGAACAAATGACAAACTCTCGTTCCTTGCAACCACCGTGATTTCACCGGCAACGTCTTCGCCTCCGCCTTCTCCTCCGCCTTCTCCTCCGCCTCAACCTT
>PXEK01000251.1 GCA_003564735.1 Cryomorphaceae bacterium | reverse complement strand
TTTTTGAATCCCACACAAGCCGATACGGGAAATGTGCCCTGGAAGTTGGAGTTGTCAAAACACTCGATATGCCGCGGTTGCTCGGTAAGTCGCAGGTCTTTTTTCATTTGATCCATCAGTCGGTTTACGTGTCGTTCGGGATCGGTGCGTTCCATCTGTTTGAAGCGGTCCATCATGAAAAAACGGGCGTTTTTAAGCGATAAATCTACCAGCTTCTTTTTATCGCCGCGTTGGGGAAGGTGTACGGAGACGTCGGGAATTTCAATTTTAATGGGTTCTGACACAAATATTTCACGCGATGTGCTGTTAAACTCATTTCGTATATTGATGATGGTGAGTGCCAATAGGTCGGCTAAACTTTCGTCCAACCCTTTTTTTACTTCGGTGGTATGGCTCTGAATAATAGAGCCGTTATTCACTTTCATAAAGTTGATAAAGGCAGATTTTCCCGCATCAACGGCCGAGAATACATCAACGTTGTGAATGCTCGGGTTCACCACCGTCGATTTGGCTTTGTATTTTTCTAAGTTGTCAATTTTGTTTTTGGTCTCCGCCGCTGCCTCAAATTCGAGGTTTTCGGCTTGCTTTTGCATTTGGTCTTTCAGGGTTCTGATCAAAGAAGAAATATTGCCCTTAATAATGTCCCTTATGGCACTGATGCTCTCGTTGTAATCTTCCTCGGTTTGTTTGGCTTCACAGGGGGCTTTGCAGTTGCCCATGTGGTATTCGAGACATATTCGAAATTTACCGGCTTCAATGTTTTTTTGGGTGAGGTTGAGGCTGCACGTTCGGGTTTTGTACATGTTGTGCACAAGGTTCAATATGGTTTTCATCATTTTTACCGAGGCGTACGGACCATAATATTCAGAACCGTCTTTAATCACCCTTCGCGTGGAAAATACCCGCGGAAAGGGCTCGTTTTTGATGCAGATGAAGGGGTACGACTTGTCATCGCGCCACTGGATGTTGTATTTGGGTTGGTGTTTGGTTATGAGGGCGTTTTCAAGGAGTAAGGCATCGTATTCGGTATCTACCACAATGTAGTCCAAATCGGTAATTTGCCCCACCATAACTCCCGTTTTGGCGTTTTCGTATTTTATTTTGTTGAAGTAGGATGACACACGATTTTTGAGTTTCTTGGCCTTGCCCACGTAGATTAATCGGTTGGTTTTATCGTAAAAGCGGTACACTCCCGGTTTTAAGGGTAGGTCTTTTAAGATTGAGGCTATTTTTTTGCTTTTGACCATAAACTTATTTGTTCAAACAACTATTTGAGATGTGTGTTGTTTACCTTTGTGAAACAATTATAGAACTCGCACCTCTTGCCGGGCAATTTTTCAAGTGCGGGTCATGTGCTACAAAAATACTAAATTACATTGGCTGAGTACGCAACTCAATATTCTATAAAAGATTTAGAGCGTTTAACGGGTGTTAAAGCGCATACATTACGCATTTGGGAACGCCGCTACGGTATTCTCGACCCTAAAAGAACGGCTACCAACATCAGGTATTATGACGATGCCCAGCTCAAGCATTTGCTGAATGTAACGGTGATGTTGGAGGCGGGCAGAAAAATATCTTACATAGGATCTCTCTCACCGGATCAACTACATGAGGAGGTGCAGAATATTTTTGAAGAGCAAGTCAATGCACCCAAGGATTTAAAGTACTCAGCACGGGTGAACGGACTCATGGTGGCGATGTTTGAGGTGAATGAGTTTGAGTTTCTCAACATTATCAGCGCATCGGTTAGGGAAATAGGGTTTAGACAAACCATTTTGGATTTGGTGTATCCGTTTTTGGAAAAGGTGGGTATTATGTGGGGTATTAACGAAATCAACCCCGCTCAAGAGCATTTTATTTCTCATTTAATCAGGCGCAAAGTGGAGCGCGAAATAGATGAGTTGGCCGTACCAAGAAATACGGGGAAGAAGAAGTACTTACTCTTTTTACCTGAAGATGAGCTCCATGAGTTGGGTTTGTTGTTGTCTCAATACTTGCTGAGATCCAGAGGTTTTGAGTCGGTTTACTTAGGCCAAAACGTTCCCTACAGTGATATGGTTAAGGTATCGCGACAAATAAACCCCGATGTATTAATTACTTTTTTTATCAGAGCCATACCACAAAATGAGATAGGGGAGTTCCTCAAAACACTTTGCTCAGATCACCCTGATCAAGAGGTGTATTTTAGCGGTCCGGGCAAATTCTTTGAAGATGTAACAGTGCCCAAAAACGGTGTATTGCTAAAAGGTCTTGATCATTTTGAGCAACTGCTGGAAGAGCAGTCGTAAATATCTTACTTTTATCACCTCATTTTCATTAAGGTAAGAATATCAGAACCATACTGCGTTTTTGGATTAGAAAAGTAAAGTCCATGAGAACTGTATATTAATGTTTTTCGCAAGAAAGCATTGGTCACAAAGGATGGCGTTCCGCAATAAATATCCAATGTTAGCGATTTTTGCCGATACTGAAAAGGAGTTGTTTAAGAGCTCTTATCCGGAAAGGCGGCATGCAAATAGGTAAGTAGTGTCGTATCCCCGCGGACTTACGGTCAGCAAAAGGTGTACGCAGGGCGTAGTCGCGTTCCGACCATTAGGAGGAACAAAGCGCGAAATTTGCCTCCGGAAGTCCTTGAACTTTTTATTCACAACTAAATATTTCAAAGGTGTTCATGAGCTCGCTGCGCTCGGTTACTCATA
>PXEK01000404.1 GCA_003564735.1 Cryomorphaceae bacterium | reverse complement strand
CAGAAGAAACCACGCTTCTTTTTACTCCTGAGGGTACGCGTTCCCGAGTTGAGAAATGGAAAACGGGCTTTCACAGGGTGGCAAAAGCTTGCGCCTATCCTGTAGTTCCTGCTTATGCCGATTACGCCAAAAAAGAAATAGGATTTGGCGAACCGTTTTACCCTTCTGATCATGTTGAGGAGGATTTAAAGATGTTGGAGGAGTTTTACAGTGATAAAACCGCAAGATACCCCGAAAAATTTAATCCACGGTTTTTTGTGCGCAACGGGAAAAGTAAATAGCAATCACTCCCCCCGTTAAAATCTACGATATAAAAAGTTTAGTTCTGTCTCTATAATTTATAATAACCGATAATTCGCCTTTATGTGATTATTATTGCAAATATCTTTTGTTTAAAATTGATTAAACCGAATGTTGTTTTGAATTCAATGAGAGTGAAGTCTTTTTGTGATTTACGAATTAACGTAATGTACATTTGTATTTTATAAATCATGTTTTCATTTGAAAGTGTATAAAATCCTTGTGGTATTATTCTTTTGTGCCGTGTTATTCGGTAGCAATTGTTATGGCTCGCAAACTACTGATGAGAGTTACCCTTATTTGAGCGGGAACTCTGATAGTTTGTATTCTGCTGCCATAAAAGGATTGAGAAAGGCTGAAAAGGAAGGGAGAACTAAAGATAAGGTTTACTTTTTACTGAGTTTAAGTAAGGCTGATATCATTCAAAGTAATCTTAATTTGGGCTACTCCAGACAATTAAAGGCTGTTGACCTCGCCGTGGAAACAGGTGACAGCATGTTTTTAGCCAAAGTTTATTTAGAATTGGGAATTCTGTTTGCTGAGTTAGAAATTCATTACAAGGCATTAGAGTATTTAACTGAGGCCATAGATATTGGTTCAGATATCAATGATAGCAATTTAATTAGCGTGGCTACCTTCAATTACGCTTTGGTATTGAGCGAGGAAGGCGACTATAGTGCCGCCGCATTTAACGCTGAAAGGTCTTTGGAATATGCCGGGGATTCGGTTTCTTATTTTGATTTGATGCTCATTTACACAGAGCTGGCATTCTACCATTATCAAATTGGAAATAAATCACATGGAGAAAAGTTTATAACCAAAGGTCAGGAGCTTTTGCAAAGACTTGACTCAACAGATTACAATCCTTATTTCTTTTATTACAAGGCACTTTACGATACATTAAAAAATGACTATAGGGGCGCTGCCGCGCATGCCCAAGAAGCTTACGAGGTAGCTTTGTCTCTCGACAATCATAGAGCTGCTGCCGCAGCAAAATTGTTACTCGCAGACATATTTATTTCTCTCGATAATTTGAACCGTGCTTTTGAAAGTTTGAACGACATAGATGTACTACTTCAAGATGATCAAATAAATTCACATTTTCGATTCAAGTTACTGAAAAAATCAGCCTATGTGCACCATCTTAAGGGTGAAGTTCAAAAGGCCGACAACCTAATGGATAAAGCTTTAGAGGCTCTCGAAACATTAAAATTTGAAGAGAGGGCAAGTGCGGCATTGGTTACCGATTTATTTGAAGCGCAAAAAGAGAATGAATTACTCTACACCAAAAATAAAAGACAACTAGAGGCCGAACAGAGAAAAAACACCCAGGTTCTTGTGCTCGCGGCATTATTGTTTTTTGCTTTTTTGATTTTGGGGATCCTTTTCTATTTGTACGGTAGGAATAAAAGGCTATTGAATTTGAGAAGAAATATTATTTCAACAGCAGTTCATGATATTAAAGGTCCCGTAGCACAACTGGAAGCAACTTTAGAAATTCTGGCCAATGACTCAAATACAAATGTGCTAAAGAGTCTTTTGCCCGATTTGCGGAATAACTTAAAAAATACCCGAATCACCATTGATGAAATTTTGAATTGGGCCAAGGATTCGATGCTTAAAGAGCAACCAAAATCAGAAGCCGTTAATGTGGAGAAGGTGGTAAATGACGTTATTTCTTTTGTTGTTTTTGAAGCAAAAGAAAAAGAAATAATGATCAAAACAGAGGTGGATACCGAGCATACCGTTTTGGGTGATCGTGATTATTTGTTGATTATTTTGCGCAATTTTTTATCCAATGCCGTCAAGTATAGTCCTAAAAAAAGTGATGTGGCCATTTCGTCTCAACGCAGCGGTAACAAAATCTGCTTGTCGGTTGCAGATAAAGGACGCGGAATTCCTGAGGACTTGAAGGGTACTTTATTTGAAATGCCTTTAAATTCTTCGAAAACCGTTAGTCCTGCCGTAGTGAGCGGGCTCGGACTTTACCTTAGTAATAAGTTTGCTAAAAAATCGGGTGGCAAAATTACTTTTCAAAGCAGCGCAGAAACCGGCACAACATTTACCGTTTGTTTTCCTTCCGCTACTAAAAATTAATACTATTTTCGTTTTACGCGTTTTGAAATCGACTTAAAAATACTACTTTTGAAGCCAATTTATAGTAAAGGACAGAAGTATACTTATTTCACTTATAATCAGAATTTTAATTAAAAAAATCAATACATGAACTTACATGAGTATCAAGGAAAATCAATCCTTAGCCGATACGGCGTTCAAATTCAAAACGGCTACACCGTTGACACCCCCGAGGAAGCTGAAGAGGCAGCTAAAAAATTAAACAGTGAAACCGGCACTGAGTGGTACGTAGTAAAGGCTCAAATTCACGCAGGCGGTAGAGGAAAAGGCGTTG
>PXEK01000366.1 GCA_003564735.1 Cryomorphaceae bacterium | reverse complement strand
GGCTACAAAGACGGCTCGTTTTACACTCCCGGCTTTATTACCGAATACATGGCGCGGGAGACGCTGGAAAAAAGTGTGTCTGACAATTTCAGCAACGAACTTGGCCATGAGGGTTATGAACCTCTTTCATTCACCGATATCTACAACCGAATTGGCCGCGATATATCCATTGAGAAGGCTAACGAGCTGATCAATTCCATTACGATTTGCGACCCGGCCGTGGGTTCCGGCCACTTTCTTGTGAGCTGCCTGAATGAATTGATAGCCATTAAAAGTGAGCTGGGCATTTTAGCCGATGATGAAGGCAAACTGCTGCGCGGAGTCTCTGTTGAGGTGGAAAACGATGAGCTGATTATTACCCACGGAGAAATGCTGTATGAGTACGATGTGAGCCACACATGGAGCGGTAACCAGATGAAGAGTCGTAAGGTAGATTCTGAAAAACAGCGAATTCAAAAAACCCTGTTCCATGAAAAGCGGCACCTGATTGAAAACTGCCTGTTTGGGGTGGATATTAACCCGAATTCGGTAAAAATCTGCCGCCTCCGGCTCTGGATTGAGCTGCTCAAACGCGCGTACTATACCGGCAGAACCGACCACATGGAGCTGGAAGTACTCCCGAATATTGATATTAACATCAAACAGGGCAACTCCCTGGTGAGCCGGTTTGAACTGGACGCGGATTTAGGCTCCGTATTTAAAAACAGCGATCATTCCCTCGACGATTACAAACTGGCCGTTCGCACCTATAAACAGACCGGGGACAGACGGGAGAAGGCCCGACTTCAGGAGCTGATTGACGATATTAAAGATGAATACTCCACCACGCTCACTAACCTGCGGCCGATTAACCAAAAGCTCTCCAAGGCGCGGGGACGGCTGGAAATTATGCAGAGTGACGACCTGTTCGGAGAGGTGAAGTTCACGAAGAAACAAGTCAAAAAGCAGCAGAAGAAGCTAAAGAAGCTGGAAGAGCAGAAAACCGAGGAGGAGAGCGGCGCGTTTTACAACCAGGCGTTTGAATGGCGGTTTGAATTTCCCGAAGTGTTGGATGATGAGGGGAAGTTTACGGGCTTTGATGTGGTAATTGGGAATCCGCCGTATGGCGTAAACTTAGGTAGTAATGAAAAAGCTCATCTCAAATCTTCTTATCAAACGGTTAAAGGAAACTATGATGTTTATGTGGCATTTTTTGAAAGAGGACTCGAAATAGGTAGACTATTAAATTACATCGCACCTATTTCATGGTTAACTGGTAGTAAGTTTAAAGAGTTAAGGAGCTTTCTTTTAAAAAATACAAGCCTTACGAGGGCGATCATACTTCCATATGATGTTTTTTCTGAAGCCTATGTTGATACTGGTTTATACTTCATGAAAAGCAATGTTAAAGAAACTAATTTTTCAGAGGTTTACGAATTTCATCCTCGGGCCAAGATAGATTTGTATGATATTACAAATATTGAGTTCAATCATTTACCTATAAAATATTGGGAGAATGAAAAAGGCAATGAAATTATTTTTAATCCTTTCTTTTATGAATTAAAAAGTAAGTTATTTAGTGAGTCAGTCCTTTTGGATGAAATTTCCGATACGGTCCGTGGGATTCTTGCGAGCAAAAAAGATGTGTTCAGTAGTAAAAAAGATGGTACAAAACCTCTCTTTGTAGGAAATATTTATAGATACGTTATTGAACCTGAAGTTCAATGGGTAAAGTATGGGGAAAACTTAAAAGAAAAACCCAAAGATTATTCGTTTTTCAGAGGTGAAAGAATACTTATTCGTAGACTCGTAAGCAGGCAATTCAGAATGATGGCTACTTATGTTGAGAATGAGTTTGTAAACAAAAAGGATTTATACAATCTAAAATTAACATCCAAAGAATTTAATTATCACTTTATACTTGGTTTGTTAAATAGTAGACTCTTTTCATATTTAAAAGTAGGGGGCTCATCTTTAGCAAGTAAAGATGATTTTTCTCAGTTAACTCTTTCAGATGTGAGAGGACTACCAGTAAAAGAATGTTCTAAAAAAGAACAATCAAAAATATCAACCCTGGTTAAAAGTGTATTGTCCAAGAAACAAAACCCCGAAGCGGATACCACCGAAATGGAGCAGGAAATTGACCGGTTGGTGTATGAGTTGTATGGGTTGAGTGAGGAGGAGATTGGGGTTGTGGAAAACCAATAACAAAAAAATACATTATGGATGAAAGAAAAGCAGTAATAGATTTTAAAGAAAAATTAGAAAGTATTTTGGAGTATAAGGATATTGAGTTAATAAAAAGAAGTGAATGGGGAGAAATTAACTTTGATCCATACTCATTTACATTTGAAAAATTGTGGAATACAATTAATCATTTAAGCACACTTCCAGTAGAATATTTATCTGATTCGGATTTAAAAAAATCCACTACAAAACTGGATGAGATAATTAAATCACTCCAGCAAATTGATAAATTTTCACTTGCCGGAACCAATAACCCAGAGAATCAAAGAAACACATTAGGTAATAATTTACAAAATAAAGTTGATCAGTTTAACACAATTATAGCAATATGGATACCATATTTAGCTTATCAAAAAGGAGATGTTTCTGAGAATATATCGAGTCTAAAGGAGGCCATATCTCAAGCGAAGGATGAAATGAAAGATGCCCGAAAAGCTGCGGGTGATAAATTAGAAGAGATTGAAGAAATCTCAACTCAAGCAAGAGAAGCCGCC
>PXEK01000070.1 GCA_003564735.1 Cryomorphaceae bacterium | reverse complement strand
ACTAAATAACCAATGTCGTTAACGGTGATAACTACTAAACCAGCCTCTTTTTTTGTTACTGTGCCTGTAAGAGTTTTTATCATTATGTAAGAGGTAGAGTATCAATAGTATACTGACAGAACGGTAAGTTGTGAACTAGTATGAATTACAAGAATAGTATGTTCGAATTTTTAGTTTGAAATCTGTGGTGGAAAAACAATAAACGTAACGATCTGCTGTCGTGTGGAAATTTTATATGTACAGACACAAGAAAAGGTCGTATCCTTAGTCGAGGATTTATTTTAACAATACTTAACTTAATATGAAATACATACTCCCCGGTTCTCTTCTCTTACTTTTTTCTTTACTAACTACAAATGTTGTTGCCCAGGAAATTGAGCAACAAGAACACGATGATTTCCAAGAATTCTGTCAGATGACCGACCCTGAACATTCGTTGGGGATTGCTTTTCTGAGTCCCGGAGGGGTAGTAATTGCTGACGGTGGTTTGCAAACCACTGCTCAGGTACAGAGCCAGAGCCAATTCAAGCTTGGTGGTCTACAACTCTATCTAGCGATTTATCAGACAGATGACTTAGAAAGCGATAGCCACGCCGCCTTGCCAGTAGCTATGGATGTTGCACACAAAAACCTCACTCTTGAACCAGGGGAAACCAAGGAAATAAATGTTACATGGCGACCACCAGAATATATCGCCGATGGTAACTACCGCGCTGTATTATATGCTTCACAGCAGAACCGAGAGGCAGTATTTCGATATTTACTTCGAACTAGTGCATCGAATGCTTTTTCTAATAGCTACATTTTCTCAATTGAACGAGAAAATGATGTCCCCCTACTCAGGGATTATCTCACCACTACCGTCTCGGGCGTAGAGTTTACTGGGGTTTCAGGTGTAGCGTATCAGGAAGAATTGATGTTGGGACATGCCGATCCGATTGAAATTGAGACGGTGTTCATAAACCCTCAAACAGACGCTCCATGGAGAGAGACCGTGAAGGTCTCGCTACACAGCGGTCTTTCTACGAGCGAGATAAGTGAGATTGCAAGTTCTAGCAAAAACCTCCGTCTTTTACCAAGTGCCCAAACAGAAGTTACCCTCACTGTGCCAAGCGATCAGCTCGGCGAAATTAACACGATCGTTGTGCGCAAAAAAACTGCGGAAGGATCGCAAGTTCTAGCACAATACGTATTAGCAACTCCCATGCTTAGCACAGATGTATCACCGCTTGATGGCCAGTTAGAAACAAGTTACGTAGGCATACTCGAGGATAAAGCAGTGGCCTGTTGGAAAGTACCAGGGAGCTGGCCTAACCTCGACCTCTTTTCCTATCAGCTAACCTTGCGAAACGGTACTGAAGAGCAGGTGGCCGTTGTAGCACCCGATCGAACCTGGAAAGGAGAGGAACCTCAGCAATACATTACTCTTGCGGCACCTGTTTCTGCTTCAAATAATGAGCTGGTTGCTGAACTTTCAGTTTTTGACAGCATACTCGATCCTCAGGCACAGCAAGCTAACGTGATCGAAAAAGTACGAGTCGCGGCGTTGGTAGCTGACACACCGATTACCAGTAGCCCCCCTCCGACTAGGGTACAAAACGAGTGGATCCTTTTGTTATTTTTAGCAAGTGTCGCACTCTTAGTAGCATCCCTGCTTTATATCTTTATAAGACAACGTACCGTTCGGGTATTAGACACTAAAAAATAGTAATATGAGTAACCAACAAATATTTTTTTCAACATACACGTTACGTTACGTTAGTATGGCGATGTTAGTACTGGTTGCACTGTTGTTTGGTGCTAAAGCTTACGCTGACGGAATGCCGGTAGTGATGCTTTCTGTCAATGGAGGCGACACAGACACGATCAGTCTTAACGATCAAGAAATAACACTTGAGTGGTACGTCGAAAACGTCACAAGCTGTACTATTTCACCCGATGTAGGGTCTATACCGGTAGAGCCGACTACCGGTTCAATCCAAATAGTACCACCTCAAAATGACGAGACCCAATATACTCTTAGTTGTGATGGGTTCGATGATTCCATAGTAGTTTTACTCGAACCAACTACATCTATCGCGACAGAACCAACAGAATCCATATTAATGAATCCGGCTGATTTTGAGTTGGAACAAAGTGTTGAAGTGCGTTGGAATAGTGAACGAGCAGATTACTGTACTGACTTCACGGCGACCCATCAGGAGACAGGTATTACCGAATCCGTTGGTCCCGGAGAAAATATAGCCGACCCCCAAGGCAGTTTTTCTTTACGAGCGCGGACTTTTGATCGGTTTACCCGTAGTCGAAGTTCTCATATCATATCAGAAAATGGGGGCGGGCTGTATACATTTAGTGTTAGGTGTGTAAATCAGTTTTCCGGAGAAGCAGATGTTTCATCGGTTGACCTGTGGGTTATTTACGATGACATGGGAGAGTTGGATATTCAATTTACGGGACAAGTGACGTACACCCCAGAGCCCGGCTATGATTATGCGGGAGCTCGAGTTAATGTTTGGCCAATTAACGCCACAGATTGTGGTATCAGGACTATTACGTCACCAAATCGTAATAATGGCGAGCCGTACATCGAGCCAGGATGGGCAAGGTATGGTTACCGTGGTCGGTTGCATTCACACGGTCGTATTGAAAATGGCAGTATCGACATAACAGAAGACACTGAATTCTCTATTACCTGCTGGCAGGATGACCCCGATGGAAATCGAGTT
>PXEK01000175.1 GCA_003564735.1 Cryomorphaceae bacterium | reverse complement strand
TCCCAATTCATAAAACAAAATGCCGGCATTAGGGAAATACTTGAGACCCTTTTCAAACGTTTTCTCCGCTTTTTTCACATCTCCCTTTGCCGAATACGCCGCACCCAAAATGTGAAACCCCGATACCGATCGGTACTTTTTCTTTTTGAGCTTTTTACCGGTTTTAACGGCATTATCGTAATCATCCTCAAAAACATAAGAAAGGGTTTTATTATACAAATAAGTTCCCGCATGTTTTTTATCATCCTTGATGAGCGATTCCAAAAGTTCACGCGATTCCTCAAACTTTCCCTCCCTCAACAAATCATTGGCGCGGTCAAACTGCTTTTGAAAATCGTCATTACTTTGAGCCTTAACGCCGCACGCCAACCCCACCCAAAGCACAACCAAAACCACATACTTCATATCCTCATTTTTTTATTTTTCGAACCCCGGAAAAGAACACTCCAACAAGCAACTAGACCTCAAATAAACGGCACTTTACGCATTTTATTGGTCAGAACCCTGAACCATCAGCCCCCGGCCGATGCCAGCAATGCCTTGGCATTTTCGACCGCCGCATCCGTTTTTTTCTCACCGCTCAACATATTGGCCAGTTCTTGAACCCTTTGCTCCGTATTGAGCGGCCAAACCCGAGTCACCGTTTTACCGTTTTGCACCTGCTTTTGCACATTTAGATGTAATTTCCCTCGAGACGCCACTTGAGGCAAATGCGTGATAGCCACGACTTGCATATTTTGGGTCATCTCGGTAAGTACGCCGGCCAACTTCCCGGCCACCGCACCCGAAACACCCGTATCAATTTCATCAAAAATAACGGTGGGTAAATTTTTGTGGCTGCTCAACACGCGTTTGATCGCCAACATAACGCGCGACAACTCGCCGCCGCTTGCCGCCTTGGATAAATCGTCGAGATTTTGCCCCACATTGGCACAAAACATAAACTTCACCTCATCTTTACCGTAGGGCCCCGGTTGAGGTAATGAGTTAAAGTTCAATTCAAACCGAGCCTTCTCCATTCCCAACGCGGCAACGATATCCGTAATTTTTTTATTGAGCTCAGGAGCCGGTTTTCTGCGCTTTTTGGCCAAATCATCAGCCATGGCATTTAATTGTGCCTCATTATTTGACACCTCCTTTTGCAGCGCCTCAATATCATCGGCGAGTGATGAAAAACCGTTGAGCTTTTCTTGAGTCTCTTCCTTTAAAGCGTACAATTCGCGAATATCATGAACGCGGTATTTATGTTGAAGTCCGTAAACCGCATCCAGCTTTTCCTTTACCAATTCCCGCTCTGCCGGGTTAACATCCACATCGTCATACGCTGCCGAGAGTTCGTTACTCAAATCTTCCAATTCAATGATGGAAGAATCGAGTCTGTCACACAACTCCTTTGCCTCCTTTTTAAAAGCCGCCGAAGCTCTCAAAGACTGCGCGGCGGCCCGCAACGTTGCCAAGGCATTATCTTCACTTTCGCTCAGTAAATCCATGGCTCCGTACAGACCCGTTTTTATTTCCTCGGCGTGTTCGAGTATTTTGAGTCGGGCTTCTAATTCCTCGAACTCCTCTTGCGGCATCAGGCCCTCCTCCAATTCGTTAAAGCGGTACTGCAAAAAATCCTCCTCACGTGCCGCCTCCTGCTCTTTCGCTCTCAGCTCATCCAATTGTGCTTTTTGCGCCTTAAGGTCGTTGTATTTATTGTGATAATCAACCGTGAGATTCTCCACGCCGGCGAAGTAATCCACCAGCTCCAACCTGTACTTGGGATCCTTAAGCGTAAGTGTATCGTTTTGCGAGTGAATATCTACCAGTCGGGACGCTACGGCATGCAGTACATCCAGCTTTACCGGCGTGTCGTTGATAAAAGAGCGCGATTTGCCTGAAGGAATAATTTCGCGACGCAGGTACGTTTGTTGCTCGTAGTCTAAACCGAAAAGTTCAAACGTACTTTTAAGGTCGTAACCTTCAATATCAAAAACAGCCTCAACCACGGCCTTTCTTTCCCGATTTCCCAAAACGTTTAACCGTGCACGTTCGCCGAGCACCAAGCCCAACGCGCCGAGCAGAATTGACTTTCCGGCGCCGGTTTCGCCCGTTACGGTAATATATTCAGAATCAAATGAAACCCGCAATTCATCAATGATTGCGTAATTTTTAATGCTGAGCTCTTTTAACATGTTGCGAATTTAAGACTTTTCGAGTGTATGCGGAATGTTTATTTTTGGATTGAGACCGTTACTTTGAAAGATGAAACCCACCCACCCCGCTCCCACTTACATGACTGCCTGCCGATTACAACCGGCATTGCATTTGGATGGGGTTCTGACCAAAATAAATCACTCAAAAATTTTGCATCAAAGTGAGAACGGCTGCATTTTTGTAGTTCAATACTGCCTATGTTCTCCAAAATCGGTAAGCGAATGTTAAAAACGGGAGTCGCGGTGCTTTTGGCATTGGCGGCGTTGCTCACGTATGCGCACCTTACGGTGGAGCGGGCGTCGAACGGACTCCTACACGATGACATTGAAGCCATTCCGCACCGCAAAACGGCATTGGTTTTGGGTACGTCGAAAAAGCTGCCAGGCAACCGCTACAACTTGTATTTCCGTCACCGCATAGAGGCCGCGGCCCTACTCTTTAAGTCGGGAAAAGTTGATTTCCTGCTGCTTAGCGGCGATAACTCTGAAAAATATTATGATGAGCCCACGACCATGAAAAACGATCTTG
>PXEK01000026.1 GCA_003564735.1 Cryomorphaceae bacterium | reverse complement strand
TTGTTTCGGGTAATACGGTACTAAACTATTTAAGGCGTTACCACTGTAATCCGCACAAAAATCGCAAGGTATCGAATCCGGATCAATTTCAGCACATCCAAAATTTCCGTCGCCGTAGTATTCGGGTCTATCCTCTGTCCAGCGAGCATCGCTGTGGTATTTACCGTTGAAAACCGGTACTATAACAGACGTGTTGTTATCAGCACCCAATCCATTATTGGCAAACAGCTCCAGTTTTTCATGAAACACTTTACCGGGACTACTTTGCGTGGAATTGTATAAATCACAAGGATTGCTGTTGTAGGCATAGAGATAAACTCTATCGGCCATCTCATCAACAATATCGGTACGCTGTTGCGGCGTATATATGCTACTCCCCCATGTGGGATGTTCTGTTCTATCAAAACATACATAATCAGCTATAGGGCAAACGTCAATTTCAGGATTTGTGGCCATAAACAGTTCTATACTATCTTTAATCATTGAGTTGAACACACCCAGTAATTCCAACTCTAAATCTGCCTGTTTACCATTATCATAGGGGCTATTCGACCTAACATGATTCCACCATTCCCATTCCCATAAATGAGCATCAAATGATTTCAAACAAGGTAAACCCGGAGGAAGGGAATTACAAGGTTCATCACCACCGTCTGATACCACAAAACCGGCAGAAACGCGCATTTGAAAAACATACAAATTGTACAAATCAACAACCATTTTATCTATCGTAGAAATTCGGTCATCGTCATCACGCGGTAAAAACAACGTGTCTTCACCATAGGTTTTATAGTTAATATTCCACGGCTCATCCAAATAAGTGTAAAAATACTCATTAAAAAAATCGACCGTAAAATCTTCAAACAAATCAATAAACTCCTCATAAACCGGGCCTTCACCGGATCGCGCGGCAGTATTTACATGAAATTGATAGAAGTTTTGAATAAATGCGGAGTCTTTTGGTTCACTGCCTGATACCACAGCAACCACTTGTAAATTGTATTCAGTCTTGGCCTTATATATAAAGCGTGAAAGATGCCATTCTATTTTTTCTCGCTCGCCCATGATGTTATAATTGATCTGCCCTTGTTGAGGCTCAGGAATAAACGTCGAATCCGGATCCGGATAATCCATAATCACTCTACCTCCGTATTCCAGCAAATGGTCTATATTATAAAGAATCAACTCATCAAATTCCTGCTCTACCGCCCATTGTAAAAAATCATCTTCACGTTCATAAATACAATCCCCATCACCATCAACTGCAAAAATAACCCCGGGTTCATCTGATAATGAAAAACGGTCACGATCTACTGAATTGGAAGTATGATTAAACCATTTCGTTTGGGCAAAAGCACCCTTTCCATTAATCATTCCATTCACAAATAAAGAGCGAAACTTTTGTTTTCCGCCGGCGCTTACTCCGTCGGGAGAATCTCCCATTTGAAAGTTTACGGCTTCAATTCTATCTTGAAAAGAATTGTCATAAGGGCCGTCAGCTTCACTGCGACAGCGGTTCTCTTGGGTAAAAGGATCGGAGCTTACTCCGGAACATTGCGCTTGAACATCCATAAAAGGAAAGACGCTAAAGATTAGTGCGGTTGAAAACAATAAACCTTTTTTAAAACGGCCTAATGAGCCTGTTGAGCCCTGTTGAGTAATTTAAGTGTACCATAAAAAAGTGGAATTAAGTGATTATAAATTTATTAATAAACGCCAAATTTAAACTCTTTTATTAACACCGCCAAAAAAAAGCATGAAATTTTATTTGGTAAATCTACAAAAAACTTCGATTTAACCGGCTTTTGGGTTCTGACCAAAATAATGAGCCTTACTAAAACCGGTACACCCCAAAATCTACACACCGGCTTCGGTTCTGAATGTTAACAAACACATCACCTGCTCAACAGGAAAAAAAGAGTTAGTTTTGCGGTAAAACAACCCTATTCATGAAAGTAGTCATTTTTGCAGGGGGCAAAGGCACCCGAATCTCTGAAGAATCTCACTTGCGACCCAAACCCATGATTGAGGTGGGCGGCAAACCCATTTTGTGGCATATTATGAAAAATTACGCCGAATACGGTCACAATGAGTTTATTATTTGCCTGGGGTATAAGGGCTACATGATTAAAGAGTACTTTTTGAATTACCACTATCACAATGCCGATGTTACGGTGGATTTAAGTGATAACAGTGTTGAAGTACACAAAAATAAGGCTGAAAATTTTAAAGTTACGCTGGTTGATACAGGATTGGAAACCATGACGGCGGGCAGATTAAAACGCGTTGCGCCTTACATTAACGAGGGTGAAGATTTTATGCTCACGTACGGCGACGGTGTTTGTGATATTGATATGAATGACGAGTTGAAGTTCCACAAAAAACACGGCAAAATTTGCACGATGGCTATTGTACAACCGGGAAGCAGGTTTGGGGTGCTGGACATGGACGAAAACAACGTGGTGCGCAATTTTATTGAAAAACCAAAGGAGGACGGCTCGTGGATTAACGGCGGATTTTTTATTTTAAAATCCGAGGTATTCAAATACCTTGAAAACTATGACGCAGACCCGATTATGTGGGAAGCCAAACCGCTGGACGACCTCACCAAAAACGGTGAGCTGGTAGCGTACAAGCACCACGGCTTTTGGAAGTGTATGGACACTATGCGCGATAATCACGACCTAAACAAGATGTGGAATAACGAACCTAAATGGAAAAACTGGTGACTTTAGA
>PXEK01000011.1 GCA_003564735.1 Cryomorphaceae bacterium | reverse complement strand
ATAATAACGTGCAGAGATGGTAGCTTGGGATTCATTATTAATCCACCCGGTTGCGGAGAGATAATTGAGAACCAACATCACCACAAAAACAATAATATTCAAAAAGTAAAGCCGTTTGTTCATGGTCAAAGATTTTATGACTTTGAAGTATCTCCCTCTCTGCGGAAACAATATTACAAATGCCAAAAAAAGCTATTCACCGCCAATCATAATGAATGAGCCCCAAAATATGGGTGCATCATATTCATCCTTAATTTTTTGTTTCGCTTTTATGAAAGCATCGCGTTTATCATTTGATTCGAGCCAAAAACGGTAAAAATACATCATAAGCTTTTGGGTGGCTTCATCATCCACTTTAAAAAGCGTCATAATGATGGCATCTGCACCGGCTACTTTGAACGCGCGTTGCAGTCCAAACACACCTTCACCGGCTTGAATTTCACCTCGACCTGTTTCACAAGCCGAAAGTACAACCAATTCAGTATTATCCAATGATAAACTCATGGCCTCATAAGCGGTAAGAATGCCTTCTTCTCTATTAAACTCAAATACATTCTCAGTTTTCAACAGTTGTTCAGAGCCGGTAAAAAGCAATCCGGATTTGAGTAACGGGTTTTTATACTCCTCAACAATTTCATTGGTATTGTCTTTACCCGAAAGAGTTTCTTCATCAACAAAAAAACCGTGAGTGGCAATATGAAGAACTTTGGGAGAGCGCACTGCTTTCACCTGTTCCTCCGTAGCTTTTGCATTGAGGTATTTTTCAGTAACCCAAGAATTATTTTCCAAGAACTCACGTAGTTTTTGAACCTCTTCTTCCGCACCGGGTAACGGTGCAACCGAACTCACTTTATTGGGTGTATTATTTCGAGCTTCATTAGACACCGTTAAGTCCATTTCTTCTCTTTTGTAGGAAAAGTCGGGATTTCCAAACAGCACGGCATCTACACTTCTTTTCCTCAAAGGAGCATCATCCTTTTCTTTGACCAAATCCTTTGAGTTATATATTTGGACGAACTCGTACTCATCAATCAAATAGTTGTTTCCATTATCAAAAGTTTCGGGATTTAATTGATTGTACACACCGTCCGGAGATAAATACACTTTTTTAGCACCCGCTAAGGCGCCCTCAAGCGGTTCCCAAAAAAACTTGTACGAAAACTTATCTTTAGTTTTAAACTTTACGGTATTCGTATAGTATTTAAAGTACCTATCTTCTAAAAGGCTACCATTTTCCAGAACAACTAAATCCGGCCTGCGCGAAGTATTGGGCGTTATCACTAAAGCCGCATAAATAACGCTATCAGTAAACTTGGTATCAAAGTAGTTGAAACGTACCATTTCTACTACTGCCTCATCATCTTTCAATACTCTCCTTACTTTTCTCCACGAAGGAACTTCCGTTGTTGATTCATCGAAAACACCTGTTTTTTCACTTAAACTTTTCTCCAATGCATTTATCTCTTTTTCAATACTTGCCGTATTCAAATCGTTAAGTTCCCTTTCACTTTTTGGCATCGATAGGGCAGAAACGAGAAGCGCTCTCAAATCTTGTAAAGTATTGTACTCTTCAATAAGAGCATCATTACCCGATTGTAGAATGGTTTGCTTAATTTTCATGGAGCTACTTAAAAGAAGAGCTTTAGTAGCCATCTGGTTACCATACATTTTCCTCACCACTTTTCGGTCTTCTTTTCCATAATTTACGGCAAGTGAATTGTACAGTTCAAAAGCGGGTCTTATAGAGTTCCAAAACTCGGCTTTTTCCTTTTCACTCAGTGCGGGAAAAAAGCGCTGTATAAAGGTGAGATAAATTTCAGTGGATTCATCCAAGTACTTGGTAGCATCTTTATAATTACCGCCCGCATAATTCGCTTGCGCAACCTTAGTAAGTGTACCTACATATTTTGGGTGGAACTCGTCAAAAATATTCTTGTAACTTTTCACGGATTTCAAAAATTTTTTCTCTGCGACTTTGAAATCTCCTTTTCGATAATACAAATCACCAATTGTTGCATTATTATCTGCAGATTTAAGGTGCTTGCTGCCGTAGGAGTCTTCGTAAATCTTAGCCGCCTTATTCAGCAATTTGAGCGCCTCATCGAACTTTTCTTGGTCTATCAGTACTTTCCCCTTAAGCTCAATGGCCTCAGCGTATTGGGGATGTTTGTCGGTCACGGCATTTTGAATAATGGTAGCGGCGTTGTCCAGTAGGTTGAGTACTTCAATACGATCACGGTCAGACTTTAAAAATAGTTTCGACTTTTTCGTTAGAATTTCAGCATTTTTAATGTGTTTCTTGCCAAACTTCTTTCTCCAACCGTTTAGTGCTGTTTCGTAGGCTTCCTCGGCCTTGCCGTAATTCCCCATCCCTGTATAAATATCACCCAACAAAACGGAAACTTCTAAACCCTTTGCACCACTCGTTTCAAAACCGGTGCCCGCCAAAGTCTTTTTTGCTTGATTGGCAAATCGCTCAGCAACCGTGTACTCCCCCAGGGTATAGTTGAGTTTTCCCTTAAGCAAATAGGCATTGTAAAGCTTATAATCATCAGAGCCGTAATTCTTAGTCTTATTTTTGACCACCCTGTCAAGCACTCGTCCCGCAGAGCTATAATTTCCGCTATTCAAATAACTAGCTGCTAAATCTTCAGGCGATTCAAACTCAGAAATTTTCTCAATTCCCGATAATCTTTTACTGTACCTATACGCTTTTCTAAAGGTTTTTTCTGCATCATCTGTTT
>PXEK01000098.1 GCA_003564735.1 Cryomorphaceae bacterium | reverse complement strand
TGCGCGGCCCGGGTCGCCCCGCCCGACGCTGTGGGCCAGCCAAAGCGGAACTCAACGTTCCGCACTCCAAACCTCCCCTCCGAATCCGTGTCCATCCGTAGCTTGCCCTACGAAGCGGCTGCGCGGAGTAGGGTGCATCCGTGGTTCAACTCTTCCGGCAACTGGGACGAGATCGAGACCGACTCCACCGCCCAGGACCGCGACCACAACGCGCAGAACGAGATCACCTCCATCAGCGGGTCCGGCGTGGTGCAGCCCGCCTATGACCACAACGGAAACACCACCACGTTCCCCGCCGCCCTCAAAGACGACTTCGGCGTCGAGGCGCGGGGCGTATTTGACGCATGGAACCGCCTCGTCCGCCTAGAGGACGACAACGAAGCCACCCTCGCCGAATACCAATACGACGCCCTCCACCGCCGCATCGTCCGCAAGGAGTTCGACGGCGGCACGCTGGATGCCACCTACCACGACTACTTCACGCCGGCATGGCAACTCGCCGAAGTCCGCCAGGACGGCCTCAGCGGCGACGGGGTGCTCGAACAGTACCTGTGGGACGCCGCGCCCAGCGGCTACATCGACTGCCTCGTTTTGAGGGACCGCGACACCAACGACGACGGCACTCTAGACGAGCGCCTCTACGCCCAACAGGACGCCATTTACAACGTGTCCTCGATCCTCGACACCTCCGGCGACGTCCAGGAGCGCTACCTCTTCGACCCCTACGGCACCCGGTCCTTCCTCGACCCCGACTTCGACCCCCGCACGGAGAGCGACTTCGCCTGGCGCGTGGGGAGCCAGGGGCTGGTGCACGATCATGAGGGCTCCGGCTCAGGGCTGATCTACACCCGGTTCCGGTACCGTCATCCTACCCTGGGGAGGTGGGTGACGAGGGATCCGCTGGGGTACCTGGAATCTGAGAACCTTTACAGCATGCTTCAAGGCAACGCTCCAACATTACTCGACTGGAACGGACTGAGACCGATTGATGCGTTCTACAAGGCGATCGGACTACCCGTGAAGAAGACGTATGGCATTAGCGCGAACGCTATCGCACAGGCGAAGGTTTGGGGGGATCCTGGCACTCAGCTTGGAGGAGGAATGGCATTGATGTTCTTTGCCGATACCTGCCAAGTTGCCAGATTCTCAGTGGCCACCGGCGTTGTACGAGAGCTGCGAGATAGAACCCTCCCAGGCCATGTCGCAGGCGAAGGTTCTGAGTTTAGTTTGCGGAGAGCTCGTGGGAAGCGCCTTGAAGGAGGGATACAACTTGGGGTTAGCGGGGGAATCGAGGCCGCCACGATGTACGGTCCCGCACCTGCCGATGCGCGATCCTTTGAGGGAGACTTCCGAACTGCCCAGGGGGCCGTTCCGCTCCCGGACGTCACGCAGCTTCTCGGGCTTGGCGGGAGTCTCTATTATGGACGAAGTGATGCGAGTGGAAGACGATGGTTTGGCGGCACGGCGGGGGTGTCTGGAGGCCTGGCTCCGGCCGGCGGAACAGTTGCATGGAACTATGCGCTTGTTGGCGAGGTACTGGACCTCGATGAGAGCACAGCCGGGAAGTGCCTATGCATTGCGCTTATTACGGCGATGCCAAGCATTCCTTCTCTCCCATGATGGAGGTGGCCCGTGTGTGATTGCCGAAGTGCTTGTTCCAACAAAAGCTACGAACACCCTCGCTTCCTTCGCAGAGATGCAGTCCGGATTTCTAGTGAAATCTCCTTCGTATGGAAAGGGATGGCGCGTGGTCTCGTCGCGGGCTCGATGGTGTTCCTTCTCGGTGGCGCTATCTCTGGGGACTTGGCTTGGCATGGGATTTTTCTCAACGTGTGCCTACTGTATGTTTTTTGGCGATGCGGGTTGGGCAGATTCTTCTTCCTCAGATCTGCGTGGGTTTGCGGGCCTTGGCTGTGGACTTCAGGAATGGTCCGCAAGCAGAGGGTTTGTCGATTGGACCGTATCCCCAAGATTCAGGTCTGGTATGAGAACAGTATCGTGGTCCTGGAAATCGGCATCCCGCCTTCGCCTTGGCTCCAGAGGCGGGTGTTGACGGTCTGCCTTCCTATGGCCCTGAAGGGATGGCGCGATCGAGTGCATCCTACTCTAAGACGTTTATACGAATTGATTATCGAGGCCGGTGGGCTTCCCGAGGTCGTCAACAGCGGTTTCATTGCCAAACACTGGCTTCGGCTTCCAGCGCATCCTTTTGGGAGAAAGAGGGTCGGCGAGCCGCGGGCGAAGGCGTCAGCGGCGAACGGATGAGCCTTAGAATCTTGAATTTTGCATCCATGAATGCAGCCCGAACCCTTAACTTCGACCTGCTCCGCCGCATCAAGTACCCCGACCGAACCACCGGCCAGCCCAGCGGGAACGCCAGCGACCAGGAGGCCTTCACCTACAACGCCCTGGCGCAGCAGATCAGCAAGACCGACCAGAACGGCAACGTCCACGCCTTCGGCTTCGACGTGCTGGCCCGCCCCGTCGGCGACGCCATCGAGACGCTCGGCTCGGGCGTGGACGGCGCGGTGCGCCGCCTCGGGTTCACCTACGACACCCTCGGCCGCCCGCACAACCTGACGAGCTTCGACGCCGCCACCGGCGGCACGGCCCTCAACCAGGTCCGTCGGCTGTACAACGGCCTGTCCCAGCTCATCCAGGAGCTCCAGGCCCACGGCGGGACGGTCGGGGGCTCGACACCGGCGTTTGGTATGGCATATTCGGAGATGAGCGGCGGGGCCAACCACTCCCGCC
>PXEK01000102.1 GCA_003564735.1 Cryomorphaceae bacterium | reverse complement strand
GTAATCTTCCATGATGGTGAATTCATTCATTTCTAACCCCATTGAACTGTGTGTGGCACCATCGGCGGTGTATTGTATTATTTGCTTTTGAGCGCCGCTGCCTGTTCTGCGCACGGCATAACTTATATTGAGTTCAGCATATCCTGTAGTTGGTACTTCAATATCTAAATAAGAACAAGGATTTCGTAATCTTAAAGCTCTACCCGGTTCAAAATTATCGGGTAAATTTTCAAATGTGCCGTCGTTAACCGATTCCCAGCACGATTGATCGGCATCATTACAATAAGGCAATTCACTACCGTTTAATACGAATGAAAATACCGTTTTTCCATCCGTTTCTTGAATGGTTGGAGCAATTATGTCTTCGGGAATATTGTCGTTATTAAAATCCCAATAATATATAATTACTCTATCTCCCACAGTAACAATGGGTTCTCTTTCAATATCCCGATCTTTTGTGCATGCCGTAAAACATATAAGACCAAGCAGAATGTAGATTATGGACTTAGTCATAACTTTTTTTGTTTGGTAAGTTTTATTCTTTAGTTATTAAGGGATTATGGTTCAGTAAAAAAGGTGTTTTCACAAACCACACAAATGACCGAATACCCGAATCAATAACCTCGTCTTGTGTTTCATTAAGCGCAATGCCGTAATCGTTGTCATTCAAAACTACAATGGTGGAGTCGTTAAGTATGGTAATACCCTCTGCCTTACCGTAATCGCTAGAGTACCCGTGTTTCATCATGTCTAAAAGGTGTTCTTTTTTCACGGGTTTAACACCGTTTTGAAGGGCGGCTTCGGCAGTTGACCACTGTTCGGGCGTTGTTTTTCCTGTGTCTTGAACAGGGGTAGCCTTGTGCACGGTAACCAAGTATACATCCACACTTTTAGTGTTCTTTTTTTCGGCATGTTCAAGTACTAAAAGCTGTGAGTCGTTCACCGCGGCAATATCTCCTATTTTCCAATCTTTTTGCCTCAACTCGCCGTGAGCTTCATTCATCTCGTATAGGTACATTTCTGTTTCGCCCGTTTCGGGATTTAGCTTAATGAGTCGATTCAACCGTGTAGTCTTTCCGGTTTGTTTGTCAGGGTTTTGTAATGGTGACTGCAGCGCCGCCCAAACGTCACCTCCGAGCATTACGGCTATTCCTTCAAAGCCACGGTTGGTTCGTATTTTGGTCAAAATTTCAGGTAACGGACGATAAAGGGTTTCTTTATTTTGGTCAGAACCCAAATCCGTCTGCTCGGCTTCGTACAGTGGGGAGAAAATAGCGAGCGGAGTGCCGTCGCCGGTAAGACGGATAATCGAGGGTCGATATTCTTCGCATACCCATAAGTCTTTATTTCTTCCCACCGATATACCTTCCAAGTCAAAACCACTGTTGCCGTTTTTCACTTTTTCGGTGCCTTGTAAATCTACCCAAGCTTTTTCGGGGTTTTGTATACCGTCAATTTGGGGTGTTGTGCCGTCAATGAATTCACCGGTATGCGGGTGTTGAATGGGGTATCCGCCAACGAATTCCATTTTCGTTCCCGTAAAACGCAACTTGATGATTTTAGGCAAGTAATCGGGTAGGGGGAAAAGCTTTACTTCTTCACTTTTTGTGGTTTCATTTTTTACTTTGAGGTTTGGACCTCGATCGGTAACTACGTAGAATTCGTTCCGGGCGAACGGACTCACCTCTAAAGAGGAGAAGCCTCCTTCGAACATGGTTAACCCTTCAAAAACACCAATTTCAGGTAGTCCCGTTATTTCGTATCGGATATAGCGTGTCGAATCCTGATTTTGAGATTGAGAAGTTGTTGCTACATCGCAGCATTGGAACGCGGTTGCCGTAAGAGCAAGTTTAAGGTAGAGGGCACTGTTTTTTATCATCCTAATTAGGTTGTCAACATTTGATTTAGTGCCGCAATATTAAGTCTTTAATTGTCTTATATGCTATTAAGTTTAGGTTAAGGAATCCTGAATTAGACGTAAAGAGAATCGAAAAACAGGATGAGAATAATACATGTTTGAGCATTTACCTTCCATCAAGAAAATATGTTACTTTTGAAGCGTTCAATCTACGGGTAATGCTTAACAATTTCGAATATACCGATCTGGAACTAAAGCCCGATTATGAAGGGGAGGTAAAGGCCGTGTTTATTTCTCACACACCCTCTTTAAAGCATCGCACCGCAGTTTTGTATATTCACGGTTTTTCAGACTATTTTTTTCAAACACACCTCGCACATTTCTACCACAGTTGTGATGTTGCGTTTTATGCACTTGACTTGCGTAAATACGGTAGGGCGCTCATGCCGCATCAGCGCCCCAACTTTTCACGCTCGTTTACCGAGTATTTTGAGGAAATCTCTACAGCCGTAAACAGAATTAAGGAAAAGCATGACTTCTTGATTCTCAACGGCCATTCTACAGGCACTTTATCCGCAGCTCTGTTTTGTAATGAACATCCTGACGGTAAAAAAGTAGATGCATTATTTCTCAATAGCCCGTTCTTCGCCTTCCCTTACCCCGATGCGGCCAAACGGTTTTTATTGCCGGCTATTTGTTTTTTAGGAAAATATTTTCCGTACAAAAAACTACCCGGCAACTTTAGTAAGTTGTATTGTAGTAGTTTGCACAAGGATTATTACGGCGAATGGGATTTCGACTTTAAGTTGAAACCTCTTGAGAGTTTCTCTGTGTATGCGGGATGGGTACTTGCTGTTTTCAGGGCGCAAAAAAGGTTCAGGCGCGGACTCAAGAGAAATATTCC
>PXEK01000078.1 GCA_003564735.1 Cryomorphaceae bacterium | reverse complement strand
TTCAATGAACTACCTATTGAAGAGCAACGAAAATTGAGAAAAGGGAAGCGCAAGCCCAAACGCAACGTTTATAAAAAAGGCCGACTAAGACCTCATTTAGAACAATTTAAAACGGGAGATGAAATCTTGGAAAGCCCGCTAAAACTCGCCGAAAAAGAAGAATCTCTCAATGTATAAATTTTACAAGCCTCGTTAGTACACTTTTCTACCGGGTTTTTTTTCCGGATGAAGAGCAGAGCCTTGAGGTCGGTTCTGACCAAAAAACACACACTAAAAAAGATAAAGAATAAATGAAAGTATTGATGATTGGAGCGGGAAATATGGGGCTTACTTACGCTGAAGGAATGGCGCAAGCACCGGTATTAGATCGCCGAAATTTAATGATTCACGATATTTCACAAGATAAACGCGATGCACTGCGTGATCAACCGCATTTTGACGTCTTTGAAAAGTTGGAAGACGGTGTAAAAATTGCCGATGTAATTTTTCTTGCCGTAAAACCGTACCACGCCGAGCAGCTGTTTGCCGAGATGAAGCCGTTTATTCATGATGAACAAATTTTGGTTTCTCTCATGGCAGGGGTTACGCTGGAAACTATTCAGGCAGGAACGGGCGCCAAAAAAATAGTGCGCACTATGCCCAACCTCCCCGCTCAAGTGGGAAAGGGTGTGACTTCATACACCGAAACCGATGCGGTTTCAAGGGTTGAACGGTTGATGATTCGTAATTTACTCGACACTACCGGCGAAGCTATTCATGTTGAAAATGAGAATTTTATTAACGCCAGCACGGGGATATCGGGCAGCGGACCTGCCTACGTTTTTTACTTTATGCAAAGTATGTTGGAGGCGGCTTTAGACATGGGCTTTTCCATGAACGATGCCCGGGTTTTGGTCACTCACACTTTTGACGGGGCAGTGGCCGTTTTCAAAAACGCCGATATCTCACCCGAAGATTGGATGGAACGAGTAGCTTCAAAGGGAGGCACCACACGCGCTGCCCTCGATTCTATGGACGACAGCAACGTAAAAGAGCTTATTAAAAAAGCGGCACAAGCCGCTTTTGACCGCGCTACGGAATTGGGTAAATCTTAAGTGGGAGGGCCCTGCTCAAACAAGCAACGGCACACTACTCAAAAAAGCCTTTTAACAGCTCATCATCAGCAACGTGAGGTAGTGTTACTTTAAGTCCGGGAGTGCGTTCCATTTCGCGCTTAATGGCAAAAACAGCCTCTTTATTTCGTGCCCAACTGCGGCGAGCGATGCCGTTATTCACGTCCCAAAACAGCATTTGCTTAAGGTTTTCTTCAGCTTGAGCGCTACCGTCTAGGGTCATACCAAAACCACCGTTAATCACTTCGCCCCAGCCTACGCCGCCGCCGTTGTGAATCGATACCCACGTGGCACCACGAAACGAATCACCGATTACGTTTTGAATCGCCATATCGGCGGTGAATTGCGAGCCGTCATAAATGTTTGAAGTTTCGCGGTAGGGCGAATCGGTGCCGGAAACACCATGATGATCGCGACCGAGAACCACCGGGCCGATTTTTCCTTCTTTTACGGCATCATTAAACGCCTTAGCTATTTTCATACGTCCCTCAGCATCAGCGTACAAAATACGCGCTTGTGATCCCACCACCATTTTATTTTTACCGGCCTCTTGAATCCATCTAATGTTATCGGCCATTTGCAGTTGTATCTCCTCGGGCGAATTCTGCATGATTTTGGTCAGAACCTCCTCTGCAAGGCGATCGGTGTACTCCAAATCTTCGGGTTTTCCCGAGGCGCATACCCACCTGAACGGTCCAAAGCCGTAATCGAAACACATGGGACCCAAAATATCTTGAACGTATGAAGGATACTTGAAATCGATATTATTTTCTTTCATGATATCGGCGCCGGCGCGTGAAGATTCCAGCAGGAAAGCATTACCGTAATCAAAAAAGTACATGCCCTTATCGGTAAGTGAGTTGATGGCCGTTACCTGGCGCTTCAACGATTCGTGAACGTGTGCTTTAAATTGCTCGGGGTTTGAAGCCATCATTTCATTGGAATCCTCAAGTGTGAGTCCGGCCGGATAGTACCCCCCCGCAAAAGGAGTGTGAAGCGATGTTTGGTCAGAACCGATTTCGGGAACGATGTTGCGCTCGGCCAACTTTTCCCACAAATCGACAATATTACCCAGATAGGCAATGGAGTGAGCCTCTTTTTTATTCTTGTACTCCAGCGCCGTATCAATGGTTTGGTCAACATCCTCTATCACCTCATCTACCCAGCCTTGTTCATGACGCTTATAAGCCGCTTTGGGATTGATTTCCGCAGTAATACTCACCACGCCCGCAATATTTCCCGCTTTAGGCTGTGCGCCGCTCATTCCGCCCAATCCGGCAGTGACAAAAAGTTTGCCCTCACTGCCTTTATCGTCCAACATTCGGCAGGCATTCAATACCGTAATTGTGGTACCGTGTACAATACCTTGCGGACCAATGTACATGTATGAGCCGGCAGTCATTTGACCGTATTGAGTCACGCCCAAAGCGTTGAATTTCTCCCAATCATCGGGTTTGGAGTAGTTGGGTATCATCATGCCGTTGGTGACCACTACACGGGGGGCCTTAGGATGAGAGGGGAACAACCCTTGAGGATGACCGCTGTTCATCACCAGTGTTTGGTCGTTGGTCATTTCGCTCAAATACTTCATGGCAATGCGGTACTGTGCCCAATTTTGAAAAACCGCACCGTTACCACCGTAGGTAATTAATTCGTAAGGGTGTTGAGCCACCGCGGGATCCAAGTTATTTTGAATCATCAACATGATGGAAGCCGCTTGACGAGACCTCGCGGGATATTCATCGATACCGCGAGCCAAAATTTTGTTTTTGGGCATGAAGCGGTACATGTAAATTCTGCCGTAGGTTTTGAGCTCCTCAGCAAATTCAGGAGCCAGTGTTTTGTGCCATGCTTCGGGGAAATAACGCAACGCGTTTTTTAATGCCAGTTGCTTTTGCTCGGGGGTTAAAATATCTTTTCGATGCGGTGCCCTGCTGATTTTGGCATCGAGTGGCGGCATTTCGGGTAATTGAGTAGGAATTCCCTCTTTAATCTCTTCGGCGAATGTCATATATTTTGTTTTTTCTTTTTGTTAAAACCGTATGGACAATGTTTGCAACCGCTTTGGCAACAATACCCCCTTTTGAGGTGGTATTTCTCGGTAAAAACCACGTAGCCCTCCTCACTCATGTAGTAATCTTCAGGCTCCAACTTTGGCTTTTGAAAATAATTTCCCAAATCGTTATCCATATATTTTGCAAAAGTGCTTCTTTTGAGGCAAAGAATCAAAGGTAGATGCTAAAAGCCACAATGAAATCTCGCATACAGTCCATAAAAGTAAAATCGGGACAAATTGTTCACGTTTTGCGTGAAGATGAACTACATCCCGAAATTTCGGGAAATAAGTGGCGCAAACTAAAATACAATGTGATTAAAGCGAAAGAAGAAGGCTACGATAAACTGTTGACTTTCGGCGGGGCTTTTTCCAATCACATTGCCGCTACGGCTGCAGCCGGTAGTGAATACGACATAGATACCGTGGGTGTGATTCGGGGCGAGTTTGATCCCGAAAACCCAACATTGAAATTCGCCCGGTCGCGGGGTATGGAGTTGCATTTTGTTTCGCGCACAGAATACAGAGAGCGGGGCAGTAAAGCCTTTACGGCACAACTGAGAAGGAAACACGGCTCTTTTTTTGAAATTCCCGAAGGCGGAGCTAACTATTACGGCATAGCGGGTTGTATGGAAATACCCGGTACGTTGCCCGAGGCGTTTGATTATGTTATTTTGGCCTGTGGCACGGGTTCTACTTTAGCGGGTATGGTAGCCGCGGCGGGGGATAAAATCAAGAAAAAGGTATTGGGCATTCCCGTTTTAAAAACAAGCGATGCGCTGCGCGGCGATATAGATAAGCAATTGTGGAAGGTTTTTTTAGACGATGAACTCGTTGCTGAGTATGCGGGTAAGTACGTTACATTTAACGACTTTCATTTTGGAGGTTACGCCAAATATAATGAGGAGTTACTTGAGTTTATGTCGGTTTGTAAACGAGAATATGATTTGCCTCTAGACGTGGTTTACACGGCAAAGGCGTTTTATGGGCTTACCCGACTTTTAGAGAGAGGGTATTTTCGTGAATCGGATCGTATTTTGTTTGTTCACACCGGCGGTTTACAAGGAAATGAAGGGATGAGCTATTTGCACGGTATAGAATTTGTGTAAAGCGTTTCTAGCGATAAAAGACTTAGAATTTCGAAAAGGTAACGCTAACCGGAACTGCGCCCGGCTACTAACATAAGAATGTTTGAAAAAGTGAGGGGTGTAAGAAACGGAACCGCTCTAAATTGTATTTTTGTGTGATTAGAAAAGAAATGAATAAAAAGCTTTACATAACCGCGCTCACGTTGTTTTTAGCTTTCGCGATGAACGCTCAAAATCTCACGCGAGAGGAGTACATTGAAAAGTATAAAGAAACGGCCGTGAAGAGTATGCGGGAGTTTAAAATTCCCGCGAGTATTACGCTGGCTCAAGCCCTGCTGGAAAGCTCAAACGGCAACAGCGACTTGGCAAAGCGATCCAATAATCATTTTGGTATTAAGTGCCACAGCTCTTGGAAAGGTAAAAAAACATATCATGATGATGATGCTCACCAAGAGTGTTTCAGAGTGTATAAAGATGTTTACGACTCTTATGCCGATCACGCTAAATTTTTACAACGCCCTAGGTATTCCAAGCTTTTTGAATTGGATATTGACGATTACAAAGGTTGGGCTAAGGGTTTGCGTGAGGCGGGGTACGCCACCAATCCACGTTATCCGCAGCTGCTGATTAAAATTATCGAGGATAACGAGTTATACAAAATAGATGAAGAAGTTTTGGCCGGAGGCGTGACGGATAAAAAATCGAAGAAAAAGCAAAGGAAACAGGGCTCTGACCAAGATGAAGAAACAGAGTTTGATGAGGTGGTGCTGAGTAATAAACCGGCTGTAAAACGAACATCTAATAAGGTGAAATACATTAATGCACAGGAAAAACAAACTGTTGATGATGTGGCGATGCTCATGGAAATGGGCCGCTGGCAAATTAAAAGTTACAACGATGTTGAAGAGGATTATGTATTTGAAGAAGGTGAACGTATATATTTGACACCCAAACGTTACAAGGGCGACGAAAAATACCACATTGTGAAGGAGGGAGAGGATTTATGGGATATTTCACAAGAGCACGCGATTAAGTACGGCTCATTGCGCCGAAAAAATCGAATTCCGAAAGGCAAGCAGCCCAAGCCGGGAGATAAACTTTATTTACAGAAAAAGAAGCCTAAGGAGTTAGATTGATCGTGGCGGTTTCACAAGGAATTGGATAACTTGACGGTGTTGTATTGCTGTCCACCATTATTCAACGGCTCGGTTTAAAGGTTAGGTGAAGGTTGGTGCGGGTTATGTCGAGTAAACGAAATCTACCGGTATTTCTTTTTTGTTGCTTTTAACAGGGTAAAGTCACCTTGTGTTATAACAGATAATTGTCTCTTGCTTCCAGACAGAATACCGGTAAAAACACAAATAAGTGTCGAAAATGTGATTTGAATACACAAAAAGCCGGTTATACTGTGCGCAGAGATATAGTTCTCAAACATTGACCCTGCGGCGTCTTATGCTTATCGCAAGCAGGATTTAGCTACAACAAAACTTTTTGGTCGATTTTCAACTGATTTTTCTGAGGTTATTTTGATGCGTTTCCCGTTGAAAATCATTTTCTAAAAAGGTAGATACTTAGAATCTTTACCCTGTTTTACTTCGCACTAATTTATACGGCGGAGGTTATGTGCCGCAATTGAGTGAGGTGTTGGGTAGGTATATGTGACTTTGGCATGAGTTCACATATTAAAATCAGGTTTCTATTCCTCTTGCCCTTTGCTTTTCACTCCGGGTGCAGGCTTGGCAAAATCACCCAAATCAATGGTTTTCACATCACAACAGCGGCCAATCTTATAACGCCGATAAGCCAAAAAACGCATCAAAGCACCCGACGATACCAAACCCACAGTTGGGTAAATGAAACTGCGACGAGAGAAGGGGCTACCCTCTCCAAAAGTATAGTCGTTAAGCACGTAGGAACCCCCGTAAACAAAGCCGCCAAAAAAAATAAAAGGACCCAAAATACTGAACATGGGCCGCTCCTTGTACACTTTATCGATATCGGCCACTTGAATGATGCGCTCATTGATTACGAAGCGTGCAGAGTCCAACTTACCAATCCTGCCCTCTACTTTTTCGCCGTTGTTGAGTTTCACAAAAATGAAATCGCCCGAGTTGTAGTGCAACCTTTTAACTCTGCCCGGTTTGTCTAATACCAAAGTATATTGAGCAACGGCTTCCCCCCCCGTAAATCATCAAAAAAAACCAAGTAAGCAGCACCATTGCTTTTTGCATATTGCAATATTAACGATTTTTCCTTTTGTGTTTTCACTTTTGATAACCTCTTCAAGTATCAAGTAAAAACCGGGCAACGCGAACACGTATAAAACCCCGAATATTAAAATCGTTAATACCTTTGCATCATGTTTGAAAATCAGCTCACCATAGCCGTAGATTTTGACGGCACCATTGTGCGAGACGCCTATCCCGACATAGGTAAGCCGATGATGTTTGCGTTTGAAACGCTCAAAATGCTACAGGATAAAAACCACAAATTAATTTTGTGGACGTATCGCCACGGCAGAGCGCTGGAAGAGGCAGTGGCGTTTTGTAAGCAAAACGGCATAGAGTTTTACGCCGTAAATAAAAGTTATCCCGAGGAGCCGGACGATTTGGACGGCGCGAGCCGAAAAATAAATGCCGGTATTTTTATTGACGATCGCAACTTGGGCGGTTTTCCCGGGTGGGGTGAAGTACACCAAATGATTGAAGGCGATGAAAATCCGCACAAAAATAAAGAAGAGCGCAAAGGCGGGATTTTTTCCATATTTCATAAGAGAAGATGATTATATACAAAACGCGTGATGAAATTGAGTTGATGCGCAATGCCGCGCAAGTGGTGTCTCGAACGTTGGGGCTCATTGCCGAGAAAATAGGCCCGGGTGTTACGGGGCCGGAACTCGACGCTATGGCTGAGGATTACATTCGGTCTCAAAATGCCGAGCCCGGATTTTTGGGTCTGTACGATTTCCCCAACACCTTGTGCATTTCCAAAAACCAACAGGTGGTTCACGGCATTCCCGATGACGTCCCCTTCAAAGAGGGTGATATAGTATCCATCGATTGCGGTGCCAAACTCGAGGGTTTTTACGGTGACCACGCCTACACATTTGCAATTGGCAATATTGATCCCAAGGTACAAAAACTGCTGGATGTAACCTTAGATTCGTTGTACAAAGGAATTGAACAATGCCGCACGGGTAACCGATTAGGTGATATAGGTTATGCCGTTCAGAACCGATGCGAAAGCGAGGGCTGCGGCGTAGTGCGCGAGTTGGTGGGGCACGGCCCGGGCAGGAAAATGCACGAAGAACCCCAAGTGCCCAACGTGGGAAAGCGCGGCCGCGGAAAACAACTGCGCTAGGGGCTCGTTTTGGCCATCGAACCTATGATTAACTTGGGAACGCACCGCGTAAAACAACTCGACGACGGGTGGATGATAGAAACTTTGGACGGTAAACCCTCAGCATATTTTGAACACGATGTAGCTATTGTTGACGGTAAGCCTGATATACTTTCTACTTTTAAATATGTGGATGAGGCTTTGAACAAAAAAGGAAACGGATAGAATGAATACGGTTAGAGTTACAAAGGAGTTTGATTGGGAAATGGCGCACGCACCGGACGGCCACGACGGTAAGTGCCACAACATTCACGGCCACACATACAGCTTGTCGGTTACCTTTATCGGCAAGCCCATACATGCGCCAAGCATGCCAAAAGACGGGATGGTTATTGATTTTAGCGATATAAAGGCCATCGTAAAAAAGAATATCGTAAATGTTTATGACCACGCATTGGTGTTGAGAGACGATTCTCGCTTTTTGCCCGTTGTGGACAACACCCTCAACGAAAGACTCATCCTCAAAACATACCAACCCACCTGTGAAAACATGCTCATTGATTTTGTGGAAATCATTTTAAAAGAGCTCGAAAAGCACGAGGGAATTGAACTGCACAGTGCCCGATTGCGCGAAACCAAAACATCGTATGCCGAATGGTTTGCGGATGACAACAGTTAAAATGGAAACAGCCAAAAAGGTATATTTCGCATCAGACCAACACTTAGGTGCTCCCGAATACGCGTCGAGCTTACAGCGAGAAAAACTTTTTGTACAATGGCTTGATGAGGTATCAAAAGATGCCGAGGAAATATACTTACTGGGCGATTTATTCGACTTTTGGTTTGAATACAAAAAAGCCGTACCGCGGGGCTTTGTAAGGGTTTTGGGCAAATTGGCTCAACTCACCGATGCGGGCATTCCCATCCACTTTTTTACCGGCAATCACGATATGTGGGTCTTTGACTACCTGCCCAAAGAAACGGGGGTAAAAGTGCACCGCAACCCCATTGAGCGAAAATTGAACGGCAAAACGTTTCTCATTGGTCACGGTGACGGACTTGGCCCCGGCGATCGCGGTTACAAAATCATCAAAAAAGTATTTCGCTATAAGGTTTGTCAGCGTCTTTTTGGGTTTTTACATCCGAGTGTGGGAATAGGTCTGGCCGATTTCTTTTCGAGGCGCAGTCGAGCGTCAACAGGCAACAACGACAAAACGTTTAACGGCCCCGAAAACGAGTGGCTGCTCCAATACTGCAAGCGAAAACTGCAAAAAAAACATTACGACTATTTTGTCTTTGGGCACCGCCATTTGCCTTTGGAATTGGAGGTGGGTGAAAACAGCGTTTATTTCAATACCGGCGACTGGATTACCGATTTTACGTTTTTGGAATTTGACGTCCGCACCGCCCGATTGAAAAAGTATGATAAAGCTGCCGGTGCTTCGTAGGTTCGTTTATTTCTTTTTCCTTTTGGTCAGAACCAAAAAAAAGGGAATGACTTACGCCACTCCCTTCAGTATTCGTGTATAGTCAGAGTTATTACTCTGCCAAAATAATCACCTTGTCTTTTTGTACTTCAACCACACCACCGTTGAGCATGAAGCTAAACGTTGTGTTTGAGGCATCGTCTTCGAGCAGAGTTCCGTCATATTCGCCGTAAGTCTTGTTTTCGGCATCGTTTTGAGTTACCTCAACGGCACCTCTTTTCAAAGCAGAAATCAGGGGTGCGTGATTGGGCAAAACACCGAAAGAACCACCGATACCGGGCATTCTTACGTGACTTACATGACCGCGATACAACAACTTTTGCGGGGTGAGAACTTCTAGAATCATATTTCTTTAGTTTTTGAAATGAATCAGGCTTCGCCTAACATTTTGTCGCCCGCTTCAATTACCTCTTCAATGCTTCCTTTCAAGTTAAAGGCCGCCTCAGGGTATTTATCCATTTCACCGTTCATGATCATATTGAAGCCTTTGATCGTATCTTCAATAGGTACCATTACCCCGGGAATTCCGGTAAATTGCTCGGCAACGTGGAACGGCTGAGACAAGAAGCGTTGTACACGACGTGCGCGATGTACCACAAGCTTATCCTCTTCACTCAATTCGTCCATACCCAAAATGGCGATAATATCTTGAAGCTCTTTATAGCGTTGTAAAATTTCTTTCACGTCTTGCGCACACTTGTAGTGCTCATCACCCACAACATCGGGAGAAAGAATACGTGAAGTTGAATCTAGCGGATCCACCGCGGGGTAAATACCCAACTCGGCAATTTTACGAGAAAGTACCGTAGTGGCATCCAAGTGAGCAAACGTTGTTGCCGGTGCGGGATCCGTTAAGTCATCCGCAGGTACATAAACCGCCTGCACTGAAGTAATTGATCCGTTTTTGGTAGAAGTAATACGTTCCTGCATGGCGCCCATCTCAGTAGCCAATGTAGGTTGGTAACCCACCGCTGAAGGCATACGACCCAAAAGTGCCGATACCTCAGAACCTGCTTGCGTAAAGCGGAAAATGTTATCAATAAAGAACAAGATATCTTTACCGCCTGCATCATCATCACCGCCGTCACGAAAATACTCTGCCAAAGATAAACCCGATAGAGCCACACGAGCACGTGCTCCGGGAGGCTCATTCATTTGTCCGAAAACGAATGAAGCACGAGAATCTTTAAGAGCTTCTTTATCTACTTTGCTCAAATCCCAGCCGCCTTCTTCCATCGACTTCATGAACTCATCACCGTACTTGATAATTCCGGATTCAAGCATTTCACGTAAAAGGTCATTCCCCTCACGCGTACGCTCGCCAACACCGGCAAAAACCGAGTAACCGTCATATCCTTTCGCGATATTATTAATCAGCTCTTGAATCAAAACCGTTTTACCTACACCGGCACCGCCAAACAAACCGATTTTACCCCCTTTAGAGTAAGGCTCGATAAGGTCAATCACCTTAATACCGGTGAAAAGAATTTCAGTTGAAGTCGTTAAATCTTCAAACTTAGGAGCCTCATTGTGAATGGCGCGTTCGTTTTCTTTTGAAACTTGCTCAATACCGTCGATATTGTCACCAATTACATTGAACAACCTTCCGTTTACCGCATCACCGGTGGGCATTGAAATGGGTTTTCCTTGAGAGGTCACTTCCATTCCGCGACGCAAACCCTCAGAGGAGTCCATCGCAATGGTGCGAACGGAATCTTGACCGATGTGCTGTTGCACCTCAAGAACCACTTCTTCACCGGATTTTTTTGTTACCGTAAGTGCCTCCATGATTTCGGGTAAACCCTCTTTAGGGTCAAAACTTACGTCAATTACCGCGCCGATTACTTGGCTAACTTTCCCTTTTAATTCAGACATTTCGTGCTGATATTTAATTAACTAATGAAGTTCGATTTTTCGGGTGCAAAAGTAGAATTTCTTTTTATTACCCACGGCCAATAATCCTAAAATTTTCACGTGTGTTTTTTTGAAGTTTTTCGACTCATAAAAACCCCGGTTAAAGGCCGGTACATATTCTCCAAATCTGTCGACGCCGGTTTAGGATTCAAGAACTAAACACGGCAACTTATTTTACAAGGGGTTTTCTGAGCATTTAGCCATCGGCCTTTGGCTTTTAGCAGTTCAGCCGTAAAACCATTCAGCCGGCTTATCCGAAGCATTTTCTCCTCATCCTCGGCCTCAACCTCGTCCTTCTCGTTCCTTGGAGTATTCGTGACTTCACCCGCAACGACTTTTCAGCTAACGGTTCACTGCTTACAGTTCACAGTTCACGAACCTTTCATCCCTTTTTCCTTGTAAGCCACTTCAGCTTACCCGCAACGAGTTCCGCTTCATGCTTTACACTTCACGCTTCACGAAAAGGTGACGCCCCTCCGGGGCTTAATCCTCTCCGCTTCCTCCCCCGCGTATTCCCGGGTCGCTCTGTTTCTCACTCTGTTTTTGCGTCTTTGCGTGAAACTTTTTAGACAGCTGTCTGAAGCTCCCTAAGGCCTCTCATATATATACGTCACCTGCGTGCCCCCAAAACCAAAGATTCCTCCTACACGAACGTTTAATTCCATCACTGTAAAATCGTCAGAACCGGTTACGGTTATTGACCCCGGCTGATTATTGTTGCCCAAACCGGCAATGTTTTGTCCGGCCGGAATTTCAAACTCTCTGCCCGTCCAAACTGCTCTTAAGTTGGAATTCTCCTCACCGCCGAAATCTCTAAAAAACACGGCGTCATCATCATCGGGGTCGGGAACAACCATCTCAGAATAACTGCGCGGCAAATCGTTTTGCTCTTGATTGAGACCGATAAAATTCCCGGCCAGATACGCAAGCGGGTGGTCATCAACTTCAAACTCTACACTCGCCGAGCCAACGGTACTGCCATCAATAGTGGCGCGCAAAGTAACGCTAAAAGCCTCTACATTTACATTGCCCGCATTTACCCGCATGTTACCGCTAAAGTTTCCGCTTCCCGTTTGCGGATCAAGGGTGACATTGAGTCCGTCAACATCAAAGTCGGCAACAAGCGTCACTTGAACACCTTCAGCGGGTTCAACGTCAACAGTGAACGGAACCTGAACAGGAGCAGATTTAAATAATTTTACGGGATCGTCTTCATTAAATGTGATTTTGGCAACTGCACCGGGCTCAAACTCAAAACTGCCGTTCGTGAGAGTTTTCTTAGCCCAGGCAATATTTTGGATATCATTAATGATAAAAGAACCGC
>PXEK01000137.1 GCA_003564735.1 Cryomorphaceae bacterium | reverse complement strand
TACACACCTGCTTCACCACGCGTTGCGCAAGGTTTTGGGCACCCATGTAGAACAAAAAGGATCGCTGGTTTCACCCGATTATCTGCGATTTGACTTTTCACATTTCAAAAAAACCGAACCTCACGAAGTTGAATCGGTAGAGCGAATGGTAAATGAAATGATTTGGCAAAACTACCCGCTTGAGGAAAATCGCAGTGCCGACCCCGAACAAGCCATAAGGGACGGGGCTCTGGCATTATTTGGGGAAAAGTACGGGGACAAGGTACGTACCATAAAATTTGGTAACAGTATGGAACTTTGCGGCGGCACACACCTTCAAAGTACCGGCGGGGCGGGATTATTTAAAATTACTACTGAAACATCAGTAGCTTCAGGCGTGAGACGAATTGAAGCAGTTACGGGCGTTCAGGCTTATGAAAACGCCTCAAAAAATGAACAGTTACTCAAGGAAGTTGCGAGAATGGTCAAAAGTACCAAAAGCCCCACTGAAGGGGTTAAGAAATTACTTGACGAGCGTGACCATCTTTTAAGTACTCTGGAAAGTTATAAGGCAAAAGAAAGAGAAGCCGCAAAGGAGAAACTACTTCACAGCTTAGACAAAAAAGTGAACGGTATCCGCTTTACTGCACAAAATACCACATTAGAAGCCTCGAGCGTAAAGGACATGCTGCTCCCTTTAAAAGGTGAACTCAAGGAAAGTGTAATTATACTTGGCTCGGTAGGTAAAAAAACCACGCTTTCCCTCTTCATTTCTCCCGATGTAGTAGAAAAATATGACCTCAACGCCGGTGTTTGGATCAGGGAATTGGCTAAAAAAATCAACGGCGGCGGGGGTGGTCAGCCGTTTTTTGCCACTGCGGGCGGGTCTAACGCAAATGCCCTCCCACAGGTGTACGAAGAGGTAGAGGAAAAGTTGAAAAGTCTTTAGCCCTCGCGAATACCGAACAGGTTATTTTAAAATAGAGCGTATATCGGGTTTAAAGTAATCGGGACCCTTAAGCACCTTGCCGTCTTTTCGGTAAATCGGTTTGCCGTCGGGTCCGGTTTTGCTCATGTTGCTGCGTTGTATTTCTTCAAAAACCTCGCTGATTTTATGTTGTAGTCCGTGAGTGATTAAAGTCCCGCAAAGAATATAAAGCATATCACCGCAAGCATCGGCAACTTCAACCAAATCACCCGCTTGTACGGCATCCAAATACTCTTCATTTTCCTCGCGCATCAACTTATAGCGCAACAAGGCCGTTTTCAAATCAATATTTGCCGTGGGTTCACCCTCAACAGGCAAATTAAACGTTTTATGAAAATCTTCCACATGCTCACAGGCACGTTTTATGGTCAATTCATTTTGGTCTTTTTCCTTCATTTTTATTTTCTTGATTTTTGGGTTTATACGAATATTCGAAACTTGTTGAGCCTGTGGAATTATAATTCATGTTTTTTTGGTCAGAGCCCTCATAATCCGGATTCCACAACTCCTCGGGAATCGGGCTGTAATCGCCGTCCAGTTCCCAACTATAGATTTTTCTTTTTGGTGCATCTTGACGGTAAATATAGGCGAGTAAAACTCCGGCGACACCGCCAAAAAGATGTGATTCCCAACTTACGCCGGCTTTAAGGGGTAAAACGCCCCACACCATACTGCCGTAAACAAAAACGGTTATTAGAGAAAGTCCCATCATGCGTTTATTACCGGCAAAAACACCGCTAAAAAAAATGAATGCCGCCAACACATAAACCACACCGCTTGCTCCAATGTGGAAAGATTCACGAGCACCGGCCCACACCCAAACGCCCGTTAAAAACGTGCCCCAAAGCAACACTTTATAAGATGCCTTACGGTAGAACATGAAAAGCGCCGTACCCAAAAAAAGCATGGGGTACGTATTGTTAAGCAGGTGGGAAAAGTCACCATGCAAAAAGGGCGCGAATAAAATACCTTTTAACCCCGATAGCGTACGTGGATAAGTTCCCCACTTACTTAAAATAGTATCGCTAAAGTGACCGTATAAATGCACACTCCACATTAAAGCTACCCAAATGAGAGGCACAACCACGGAGCTCTTCAGCGATTCACCCGTAGAAACAACTCGGGACTTAGGGAAAAAGGCTTTGTTTTTTACTTTTCGCATTTGTACAAAAATACAATTTACCGGGAGGTTTCAAGCGGCTGTAAGCATCCCGCCTACAAATAAAAAAGGCAGCTAACGCTGCCTTAAATTGATGATAAACAATTTTTCATCCTTATTTTTGATGTTCACTTGAGTTTTCACCTGTTTTTTGCAACCGGTTTATCCGGACGGTTTGGTGTTCTGACCAAGAAAATAGGCTATTGTAATAAACCATTGTTGACAGGGTGTAAAAGCCCGAAACGTAAACACTATCTTTTTGTCATATCCACATACTCTCTGTGCGTGTGGCCTGTATAAATTTGACGTGGTCTACCGATAGGCTCTTTATTTTCGCGCATCTCTTTCCATTGAGCAATCCAACCGGGTAAGCGACCCATGGCAAACATTACGGTGAACATTTTAGTGGGAATTCCCAAAGCGCGGTAAATGATACCGGAGTAGAAATCAACATTGGGATATAATTTTTTCTCAACGAAATACTCATCATTAAGAGCTACTTCTTCAAGTCCTTTAGCTACGTCCAAAATGGGATCTTGAATTCCTAAACGTTCAAGCACATCATCAGCTGCTTTTTTGATGATTTTAGCGCGTGGATCGAAATTTTTGTAAACGCGGTGACCAAAGCCCATCAAACGGAAAG
>PXEK01000182.1 GCA_003564735.1 Cryomorphaceae bacterium | reverse complement strand
ACTGATGTAATTGTCTCGCTCTAGTATTTTTAATGCGTTGAAAAAGGTTAGTGCGTGAAAATTGTACTGCTTGCAAAAGTGTTCAATTTTAATTTCGAAACTTCTTCCTTCACCCGTATCTTGAGCCAGCTGAAAGTAGTTTCCTAAGGCTTTATATATGAGTTGTATGTCTTCTTCCGGAGGGAAAGATAGAGCAAACCTTCGGTTGAGTTCATCAATATCGGCATTGTTGAACAATGTTACCGCAAACGCTTTTTTACCGTCCCGTCCCGCGCGTCCGGCCTCCTGAAAATAGGACTCGGGGTCATCGCATAAATCTAAATGAATAACAGTGCGCACATCGGGCTTATCAATGCCCATTCCAAAGGCATTAGTGGCACAAATAATCCTCAGTTTGTTGTTGATCCATAAGTCTTGCGTTTCTTTTCTTTTTTCCGGGGTAAGGCCGGCATGATAATATCCGGCGCTGTAACCCTTTCTTTGGAGCTTTTCGGCCAGCTCTTTACACTTGCGCCTGGTACGCAAATAAATAATTGCCGAATCTCGATTTTTATTGAGTATTTGATAGAGCTTCACCTCCTTTTGCTCGGTTTCATCAATAAAATAAGAAAGGTTAGGTCTTTTGAAGTCGCCTTTAATAACCTTATGATTCTTGGGAAATTCAAGCTTTTCGCAAATGTCGTTAGCTACTTTTTCTGTAGCTGTGGCTGTAAGTGCTAAAACAGGAACATTCGAATGATGCTCTCTAATTTGCGCAATTTCCAAATATATAGGTCTAAAGTCGTATCCCCACTGTGAAATGCAATGCGCCTCGTCAACGGCAATTAACGAAATGTTCATTTGCTTGAACCGCTCGATAAATAATGTTGTTTTTAGTCTTTCGGGAGATGTAAAAATAAACTTGTATGTGCCCACTACAGCATTGTCCAAAGCGGTATCAAGTTCTCGATATGATAGATTTGAGGTTAAGGCAACTGCCGGAATTCCCTTTTTCTTGAGAGCATTTACTTGGTCATACATCAATGCAATTAAAGGCGATATAACTATGGTTGTACCGGGGAAATACATTCCCGGCACTTGGTAACAAATGGATTTACCGCCGCCCGTAGGCAAGAGGGCCAATGTATCACATTTCGACAAAGTACTCTCGATAATGGTACGCTGCCCCGGCCTAAAGGCGTCAAAACCCCAGTATCTTTTTAGTATTTCGTCAATATTGTTCATGCGTACTTACAAAAATAACAATTTCCGGGCGTAACTCACCGACATATTTACTTTTGCACACAAATGAATAAAATGACATTACAACAAAAAGTTGAGGGGAGCATTCGCAACATTCCCGATTTCCCGAAAAAAGGTATTCAGTTTAAAGATATCACCACGCTATTATTGAAGCCCGAATTGGTGAATGAATTGGTAGAACACTGGGTAAGCGAATATTCTAATAAAAACATTGATGTTGTGGTAGGTTTGGAAAGCCGGGGCTTTTTATTTGGCGTGTCTATTGCGGCCGGACTCGACGTCCCGTTTGTGCCTATTCGAAAGGCCGGTAAATTACCATATAAAACGGTGGGCTGTTCCTATGACTTGGAGTACGGAAGTGCTGAGGTTGAGATTCATGCCGATGCACTTAAGCCGGGGAATCGAGTGCTTATTCATGATGATTTATTGGCTACGGGGGGTACCGCTAGGGCCGCTTATGATTTGTGTAGAAAGTGTGATGCAACCGTTGTCGGCTTTAGCTTTTTGTTGGAGTTAAGTGATTTAGGCGGACGCAGCAAAATTGAAGATACAGGAGCTGAAATTTCTTCAATTGTAAGCTATTGATTTTTTTGGTCAGAGCCGACTTAATGCAACGCAGGGGGTTTTGCTAAGAATTATAAACCTGAAATAGTAAGATTTATATTGCAAGCCGTTTGACGGGTGTTTTGAATAAAGAAAGTCGAGGGAAAGACTTGGTTAGCGCAATCAACTCGCTCATTGAAACCTCCGAATGTCGCAACCCGATAGGGTAAAGGGAACGATAAACTTACTTACTTTTGTGCTCACAAAATATACTTCACAAATTATCAGATATGAAATTTTTTATTGATACGGCAAATTTAGACCAAATAGCAGAAGCTCACGACCTTGGAGTTTTAGACGGGGTAACTACAAATCCCTCTTTGATGGCAAAGGAAGGTATTACGGGAGAGAAGAACATTCTGGAGCACTACGTGAAAATTTGCGAGCTGGTAAAGGCGCCGGTAAGTGCTGAGGTAATCTCCACCGATTTTGGCGGCATTGTTAAAGAAGGAGAGCGATTAGCTGAACTTCACGAGCACATAGTAGTGAAAGTACCCATGATTAAAGAAGGCGTAAAAGCGCTAAAGTATTTTCATGATAAGGGAATAAGCACCAATTGTACGTTGGTATTTTCACCGGGTCAAGCCCTGTTGGCGGCAAAGGCCGGTGCTACTTACGTTTCACCTTTTATTGGTAGAATAGATGATATTTCCTCTGACGGCATGGATCTCATTCATAAAATCCGACATATTTATGATAACTACGGGTATGAAACGCAAATCTTAGCCGCTTCGGTAAGGCACACCATGCATATTATGGATTGTGCAATGGCGGGGGCTGACGTGATGACCGGGCCTCTTTCCTCTATAACCGGACTTTTAAAGCACCCCTTGACCGATATTGGTCTTGAAAAGTTTCTCGATGATTATAAAAAGGGGAATGCATAAGCATTATGATGATGCGAAAAAATAAAAAAGCCGGCAATTGCCGGCTTTTTT
>PXEK01000329.1 GCA_003564735.1 Cryomorphaceae bacterium | reverse complement strand
TTTTCCGGGGTTTTCTTTATCGTCGAATTCATTGGCCGGAGGTGCGTTTTGAGGCAGATTTAAAATATCGCGCGACTCCTCATTTTCTAAGGCGTTGATATCTTTCAATTTTCGACTCATCACATTCGTTCGGGTGTGTCGTAAATCATTTAGCGACTTAGATGCCGTATTCAACTGTTTATCTACCTTATCTAAGTGTTCGGCAAACTTTTCAAACTCCGCTTTTACCGCTTCCAATATTTTCCACACCTCACTGCTCCTTTTTTGTACGGCAAGGGTTCTAAAGCCCATTTGTAAACTGTTGAGCAGCGCCGATAGGGTTGTGGGCCCCGTGACTGTAACGCGGTACTTGCGTTGTAAATTTTCAAAAACCCCGGGATGACGAAGCACCTCGGCATACAACCCCTCGATGGGAATAAACATAATCGCAAAATCGGTGGTGTTTGGCGGGTCAATGTACTTCGCATTGATATCAGCGGCAAAAACCTCAATAGATTTCATCAACGATTTTTGATAACCTTCTACCTTAGACTTATCGCCTTCATCATAAGCATCCAACAGCAGTTGGTAATTCTCAATAGGGAATTTTGAATCTACGGGCATCCAAACCACACTGTCGCTCGATTTTCCGGGCAGTTTCACGGCGAACTCCACATGTGCTCTACTACCCTTTTTGGTGGGTACGTTTTTGGCGTATTGATCGGGTGTAAGCAGTTGTTCCAGAATGTTCTCCAATTGGTATTCGCCCATTACACCACGCGTTTTCACATTCGATAAAACCCGTTTTAAATCACCTACGCCCGTGGCGATATTTTGCATTTCGCCCAAACCTTTATGTACTTGTTCCAGCCTATCGCTCACCTGCTTGAACGATTCGCCCAACCTTTTTTCCAGCGTGTTTTGCAGTTTTTCATCTACCGTTTTTCGCATTTCATTCAACTGCTTTTCATTATCCTCTCTAATGCTTTTCAGTTGTTTTTCAATGGTTTGTCTTACTTCTTGAATATGCTCTTTTGAGCTGCTGTTAATCTCTTTTTGTCGCAACGTTAAATCGGTAAATTGGTCGCGCAAAAGGTCCCTAATCGCCTTATTATTAGACGCATTTACCTCCTCAAATGATTTCATGTTTTGCGCGAGTTCTTTTCGCGCCTCTTGAGCCGATTTATTGTACTCCTCACGGTTTCCGGCAAATTCGGCCCGCAACGTACCTTCCATATTCTTCAAATACCGCGAAAAATCATTCACTTCATTCCTCAGTTCAGCCGATTGCTTGTCTTCGTTACCGTCGTTATTTTTATACAACAACCAAGCATTGAATAGGCACAGCATTAAAATTATCGCGAGCATTATTTCTATCATACCTTTTTCTTTTTTGGTCAGAACCGACAACCGCCGGTAGCTTCAAATGCAAAGCTAAACGATTTTGTTCGGGCATCGGCGTTCTTGCAGGTACGCGAACTGAGCGGGTATGTACACTTTCGGAATCGTTCTGTGCATCGGTTTCGTATCGGTTTCCCGGGTTGAATTAATTATCTGTTTATCATTATTTTGCATAGGTTTGGGATAGGTTCTGACCGAAATAAAACAACACATAAAGTAGTTATTACTCTTTTCCTGCATTCGAAGCATAAACATGAATAGTCGGTTTTTTTAACGTACCTTTTAAGCCTCACATATCGAATTGTTCAAGGTTTTCTCGTAAATTCGCGGCTTAATTAAAATGAGCATTAATTCAATAAATAATACAGTTATATGGCTTACGATTTAGTAGTTTTAGGAAGCGGCCCCGGCGGATATGTGGCTGCGATTCGCGCATCTCAATTAGGAATGAAAACCGCAGTGATTGAAAAAGAGTCTTTGGGCGGCATATGTTTAAATTGGGGCTGTATCCCTACGAAAGCATTGTTAAAGTCGGCAAATGTTTACGATTACATGAAACACGCCGATGAATACGGATTAAAGGCTAAAGAGTTTGATAAAGATTTTTCAAAGGTTGTGGCTCGCAGTAGAGATACGGCAGGTAAAATGAGTAAGGGCGTTCAGTTTTTGATGAAAAAAAATAAAATTGACGTGATTATGGGCTTTGGTAAGCTCAGTGGAAACGGAAAAATTGAAGTAGAGAAAGAAGACGGCAAAAAGGAAACGGTTGAAGGTAAAAAAATCATTATCGCTACCGGAGCTCGCGCCAACGAATTACCCAACTTGCCCATTGACGGTGAAAAAGTAATTGAGTATCGCAAGGCTATGGTACTTGAAAAGCAGCCCAAGAAAATGGTGGTTGTAGGCTCGGGAGCTATAGGCTCTGAGTTTTCTTATTTTTACCAAACTATGGGGACTGAGGTGACTTTGGTAGAGTATTTACCGCGCATTGTACCCAATGAAGATGAGGAAGTTTCTAAGCAATTGGAGCGCTCATTTAAAAAATCGGGAATGAAGGTGATGACAAATGCTTCTGTTGAAGAGGTAGATACTTCAGGCAAGCAATGTAAAGTAAAGGTAAAAACCAAAAAAGGCGAGGAAATTATTGAAGCCGATGTGGTTCTTTCTGCCGTAGGTATAAAAGCCAATCTTGAAAACATAGGTTTGGAAGATGTGGGTGTAGCTACAGATAACGGCAAAATTGTGGTAAACGATTTCTACGAAACCAACATATCAAACGTTTACGCCATTGGCGATTGTACTCCCGGGCCGGCTTTGGCTCACGTGGCTTCTCACGAAGGAATTACGTGTGTTGAAAAAATAGCGGGACTAAATCCGGAGCCTATTGATTACGGCAATATTCCCGGTTGTACGTATTGCTC
>PXEK01000020.1 GCA_003564735.1 Cryomorphaceae bacterium | reverse complement strand
GTATCGCCGTCCGCGGTGATGATTTTGTCTCCGGCTCGCAATCCCGCGTTGAATGCCGGGAAGTCCTCGTAAGGTTCGGCAATGATCACGTGGTCTTGGGAGGTTCTGATCATGGCGCCTATACCGCCGTATTGACCCGTGGTCATGAATTTAAAATCCTCAATGTCACTTTCAGGATAAAATACCGTGTAGGGATCCAGTGATTTAAGCATGGCGTCAATAGCCTTTTTCATCAGTGTTCCCGGTTTGGTTTCATCAACATAATACGTGTTTACCTGCTTGTACAGCGTGGTAAAAATATCGATATTTTTAGCGATTTGAAAGTACGGGTCTTCACTGGATTTAGCGGCCGTAAAAACGAGTGCCGATCCCGCGAGTGCAAAAAGCACCGTGCCTAATAAGAGTTTAGCTTTGATTTTACTTTTTAATTTTTTCATTCGGTATATCTTCTTCCTTTTCCAGCGTTTCTATGAAACGTTGTATGAGTAAATTTATTTTTTGGTTTGCGGTGGTGTAGTCGGTTTGTTCAAGTGCCAAAAATATAACGCCTACGGCAAATTGTTTGTTTTTTTTGCGCACAACTTCATTCAGCGGGTGTTTGTTTTTTCTCCAGCACTCGCGTATGAGCCGTTTTATGCGATTTCTACCCACGGCATTTTTTATCTTTTTTTTCGGAACCACCGTGAGCAGTGCGGTGGGTGTTGATTGTGCCGAAGGGTTGGGTGCATAGATGAGTTTGAAGGGGTATGCGGTAAACGACTTGTTTTTTGAAAAGAGTAACTGAATATCTTTTTTTGAGAGGAGTCGCTCTGCTTTGCACAATGTGTTCCTTTGGATGTTTTTCAAAGCTTGTCGTTTGCGGTAAAACAAAAAAAGGCGAAACCCAATGTTCGCCTTTTTAAATTCAGTTCGTAATGAAAACGAGACTCAGGCCTCCGTTTTATTTTTTAGCGTTTGCGTTTGTTTTTCTCTTTGATGTAGTTTTCAATGGCCATGGTCATTGAGGGCGCGTTTTTTGTTGGTGCTTCAACATCAACTCTTAACCCTTTTTCCTTGACCGCCTTGGTTGTGGTGGGGCCAAAAACTGCTATTTTTGTTTCATCTTGCGAAAAATCAGGGAAGTTTTTGAATAAGGATTCGATTCCGGCCGGACTAAAAAATACGAGCATATCGTATTTAACATCTTCTAAATCGCTCAAATCAGAACACACCGTTTTATAAAAAACCGCCTTGTTGAAAAGGTAGTTTTCTTTTTCGAGTATTTCGGGAATTTCTTTTTTGAGAATATCAGAACAAGGTAAGAGAAACTTTTCGTTGCGATGTTTCTTCATTACCTTCATTAAATCTGCAAAGCGTTGTTTACCGTGGAAAATTTTTCGCTTGCGGTAAATCACGTACTTTTGAAGGTAGTATGCCGTTGATTCAGAGATACAAAAATACTTCATATTTTCAGGCACGGTTACCCTCATTTCTTCGCACATTCTAAAAAAGTGATCTACGGCATTTCTGCTGGTAAAAATAATTGCCGTATGCTCTAATATACCTACTTTTTGCTTCCTGAACTCTTGCGAAGGCACGCCTTCAACATGAATAAACGGCCTAAAGTCAATTTTTAACTTGTACTTTTGAGCTAAGTCAAAATAGGGGGAGCGATCGCTTTCGGGTTTAGGCTGAGAGACAAGTATACTTTTTACTTTCAAAAGACCTCCTTTTTAAATAATAGTTGATTTGCGATTCCAATTATCCTGACTGCGTAACAAAATGCATAATTACGAGCAGTACAGGTATTATTTCGAGGCTGCAAAGGTACAAAATATTATAACCCGGTGAAAATCTGTAGTGAAAAGTGTAGTGCAAAAAGACCTTGATGAGTTGAGTTATGTATAAAAGTCCTGCGATGGCACAGCCTGCAAGGAAAACGACTTCAAAGTCCAACACCTTAATGTAGGCCAGTATTACCGATACTGCCAAAAGCATGTGACCGGTCACGATTAAAAATCCGAAATACAATCGATAAAAATCGCCCGTGACGTTTTTTAAATCGAAAAGTCGGGCCAAAACCTCATACAGCAGTAATTTTAAAAATCCCGAGATTAAAGCCGCTAGAGTAAGGACGAGGAATAGTCCGAATGAAGCCAATCCACCCAATTCGGGATTTGTAAAGTAATCGATTCCGAGGAAAGTAAAAACACCAACACCGGCGGCCGCGGTGAGGGTGAGGTATTTTCCCGAGGGATAACCGAAAAGAGACTCTTCGGTATCGTTTTGTGCCGTAACCTCGCCAAAAAACTCTTTAACGACGGCAAAGGTGTTATTTCGAAAAATGCGCAGCAGTAAACCCAAACACAGCAGTAGGGAGAAAAAAAGTATAAAAAGCCAATCGCCGGGCGAATAGGTATTCAACGGCTCAAAGGGGAGGGGCGTTGCAGCCGGGGTTTCTTCCTGAAAAACAGCCGGCATTTGAGTAAGCGCCTGATGAAACAATATGGAATCATTAACCTCATTATGCGAAGTATCACGTAGTAACAGTTGTATTTTGACATCATGCGCCATGTCGCAAAGGTAGGGTGAAAATGGATATGGCGGCACAATGAGTGGAGAACGCAGAGCTTGAGCGGAGAGCAGAGAGCTAAGAGCGGAGGGCTAAGAGTGGTAGGCCGGGAGCTGTAAGCAGTAAGCTGTGAGCTGATAAGACGTTGCGGGTAAAATCACGGGGGGTGCGAGGAATCGTGAAGCGTGAAGCGGACTCGATGCGGTTGGAATCACGAATACCGTAAGGAACGAGAAGGTCGAGGGCGAGGTCGAGG
>PXEK01000111.1 GCA_003564735.1 Cryomorphaceae bacterium | reverse complement strand
AAGCCTTGAAGAAAGCCACGCAAAGGTTGAACACGGGCCACGGGATAGCTGATATTTTAGTTATAATTACCCCCGTTTAAGTCACAAGCGCTATCAAACCGGTGATTTGGAATTTATTATTTGTTGTATAATTGCAAGTAGGGTAAACACTTATTTAGAATATAAACGAGAGACCGGCCATTTAAAAAGACAATATTGACAAAATGTACAAAGGATTTAAAATAGCAAGTTTGGTTATTGCCTCAGTATCAGTTATGATTGAGGCCATTTTAATTCTTTTAGCAGTTACAAAGGCTATTGCCAATCAAAAACTGACGGGAGGAGGAAGAGCACAGTCAGAATTCTTCACAATGCCACTGCTATTTATCGGTGGAAGTTTAGCTCTATTATGCTTTGCACTTTTAATTGCAAACTTTATCACCGACATTGTAAGAGTTTATAAAAAGGTTGGTCTATACAATAGATCCATACTGACATACAGTCTAATTTTGGCAGCAGTTTTGTTTCCATTTTTCGGAACTTTTGGACTAATTGAATTAATGTATTCAGGTTGGGAATGAAATAAAAATCTGTTACCAAAGACATATTCGGGAAGTTAGCAGATGCCGTAGCATGGAATCCCGATAGCCGGTTTTACAACTCGTAACTTGGAAATGAAATTTGTGATTAATCTAAAATAAGTAAACAATTGAATATCAAACCAAACGATTACAATGAGATACTACGACAGGCAGTCGCAGAAATTCACACGGCACGAAAACAGCTTGCGCAACGAGTGGCCAAAACAACCAATACCGTATATTGGACTTTGGGCAGATTACTATTCGAACGCCAATTAGAAGAAGGTTATGGCAGTGGTGTAGTAAAGCAGCTTTCTGTGGATTTGAAAAATGAATTCCCCGACATGGGACTTTCTCCCCGTAACTTATGGAACATGAAACTATTTTATGAACGTTACCACAAAGCAGATCTAAAACTGCAACAGGCTGTAGCAGTTTTGCCATGGGGCCATAATTTGCTTTTAATGAGTAAGGTAGGGTCACTTGATGCAGTTGCGTTTTATGCGGATGAAATCTTTAACAAAGGGTGGTCAAGAGATGTATTGCTTAATGCCATTAAATTGGACAGTTATGGCAAAGTGCAAAAGCAAATTGCTTCTCATAATTTTAAAGAAACCCTGCCCCAACAAAGTGCAGAATATGCCAACGAGGTATTTAAAAGTTCATACAACCTGGGCTTTTTGGGTATTACGGAACCGCTAAAAGAAATGGAGCTGGAGAAAAGGCTCATTGTCAAAATCAGGGAATTTATTTTAGAGCTTGGCAAAGGATTTAGTTTTATCGGCAATCAGTATCGACTGGAATATAACAATAAAGAATATTTCGTAGATATGCTTTTTTTTCACAGAGGGTTACAATCTTTAGTGGCTATTGAGCTGAAAATAGGCAGTTTTAAACCTGAGTATGTTGGTAAAATGAATTTCTATTTATCCTTACTGGACAAATTGGAAAAAGGAGAGAATGAAAGCCCATCTATAGGCATCATACTTTGTGCGGACAAAGACCATTTAGACGTTGAGATTGCCTTACAGGATGTCAACAAACCAATTGGGGTCTCAGAGTATCAACTGCTATTACCTAAAGAAGAGTTGCAAAACATGCTTATTAATGAATTGCAAAAGAGTAATAAAAACGAAGATGATGAGAAATGACAGAAAGGCATTTGAAACGCAAACCTGAGGAAGCATTGTTAAAAATCAATCCGTTTCTCAAACCTTCCCCGATTGACGAATTGGAAGGTAAAATCGGCACTTTTCAAAAAAAGCCTACGCTATGGCCGGTTGCCATTTGGAACTAACCCACCGCACAAAACCGGCACCAATCGTGTGAGTACAAAATACCGCTTGCCGGTTCACAAGTGAGAGTTTAACGTCAACCTAAATTCTAATTCAAGGTTAAGAAAAAAACCTTAGTTTTGAAACTTGACAATCAACATTCGGCTCTAGAGTGCCCATACTCAAATTAAACGCGATAGAAAAATAGATTCATGTGAGCAGAGCCTGCCTATGCTTAATACTAAAAAACAATGAAGCTAAAATTAAACCTGATTTTTTTTCTCCTTTTTCCCGTGCTATATTACACGCAAACCCCAAATTTGAAATTTGATAAAAAATATTTTGAATGTGAGGATATGTGGGTTGCTTTTCCAAAATCAAATTCAGACACCGCATATTCTTATGGTTTTATTTATTTGGATGAAGAAGCGGGATTCACATTCAACTTTGAAAGTAAATTTAAAGTAACGGACGACGGAGAGTTTTATAAAACCAAAAAAGATACCTCTTGGAACATTAAAATGAGATTATCGCCTGAAACAAAGCCGGTAGCTATAATACCCTCTGATAAAATAGCCGAATTAGAATTACCGCCTGATCCGGAATGGCTAAGGTTTTATAAACAAAGTAGTGACTCTCTAAACAGCTTAATAAGAAGAGGCTACCATTATAACCATGTAGGGGCAAGCGAATTAGCTTTGAATGACCTGGAAAAAGCATATCAAATAAGCAAACATGCTGAGCAACTTGAATTCGAGTTAGCTTTTGCTTATAACGCGACAAAGCGATTTGAAAAAGCCGAAGAAATTTTAAGGTTGGCAATAGAAAGTGATCCAAATAACCTCTTTTATTACCGCGAGTTAGGCTACTCTTTAATTGGTCAAAACAAGTTTGAGGAAGCAGAAATGATTTATTTGAAAGGTATAAAATTATCAAATGATAAATTTCAACAGAGTGAAATGGCTGTAAATATGGCTCAAGTTTATTTTAAACAAAAAGATAAACGAAAATTCAGAGAATGGGCTAAGTTGACGAAAAAATACGCTGACAAAGACTCCGACTACTTGATGTATATCAATTATTGGGAAAAGGAAATGAATAAATAAACACGACCTCCAATTCGGGAAATCAGCAGATTTGACGGTTATCCAAAGTTTCGATCATTGTTCGCCGGTTTATAAGGAAATAAAAACTTTGACCCCATTATCTACAGAATAAAAAACGTAATGCCTGCATCGTGTCACCAAGTGTTAGTTACAGATTCTAAACAGCGATTTAAATTACCTTTGTGCAAATAAGTAAAAAATGGAATTTAGAATTCTGACAAATCAGTTACTTGACGATTACCGAAACGCAGCAATAGAATCACCCTTAGATGTAATCGATCAAAGCAGAAAGGTTGAGATTCCCGTTGATTACTTTCAGTTTTATAAATCAATTTCATCTGTATATTCATCAAAAATTCAATGAGAAGATATTGATTTTGACAGTTATTTCAAGCACAAGTTTTTAAAAGTAAAATTTAAACCCGATTACACCCGCAGGGCTGATGATTTATATGCTGCTTATGACTTTATTGACCATAACCCCTTAACACTTGAAAATGTAAAAAAAGTCCACTCGGCTTTGAGCAGAAATCTTCTGCCTAAAAGTCAACAACGGTTGATTAGGAATAACCCCATGTTGGTAATAAACAGCGATGACAAAATTGAATATATTGCCGCCGATCCGGATATAGTTGCAGCAGAGCTTGATAAATTATTTCACGATATTGAAATCCTTCGTCGAACAGACTTAGACCCGTTTGAGGCTTTTTATTATTCGTCTTTATTGCATTTGGTATTCGTAAAAATTCATCCTTTTCAAGACGGTAACGGACGAACTGCACGATTGATTGAAAAATGATTCCTGATTGAAAAAATTGGAGAAAAGGCAACGTATGTCAAATTAGAGAAGAACTACTATAAGAAACGAAAAGAATATTATTCAAATATCAGAAAGATTGGACCGGAATACGAGAATTTGGATTACTCAAAAAGTCTTGATTTTTTGTTGATGACCATAAAAGGGTTAGATGACTTGGAATAAAAGCCGAGTCCTCAAAACATCACCTGCAAACAAGCAGCATCTCCTTTGCTTCTGCGCGGTCACGGTAAAAAGGAGAGGAAAGTGCACAAATTGAAGTTCGTTTTTTCGTAGGAAAGTCCGGCTGTAACGTATTTTAAACAACATAAACAAGAAACTGATTGAAGTATGAAAAGGGTTCATCAAGGAAAATGAGGAACTTGTAAGCAAAATACCTGCTATTTGAATCGGCGAAATTTCAGAAAGGTATTCCACTGAAGCCTGAGAGGAACTCTTTGATCCGCCGTTAATTGAGATCAATTTTGCCGAAAAAGAAATCGATAAGGCTTTTGCTTACGACCATCATATTGAATACCTTTCTAAATATACAAACTTAGATGTATTTACTGTCGAAGAACCCGTAGATTGGTCTCAAAGCAAAATCAGAATTCACCGCAGTTTTGTTTTTGATGTACGATTGATTCCGAACCAATACAAATCAATTGAAGAATTAGACTTTCCACGCGGTAATGACCCGCACGAATTTTCGTATGAATCCGACATACCCATGTTAAGAGAGGAAGTATATTCACCTGATAATTATGAGAGATTCGCAGATAATAATTTTGATTCCATCACGGAGCGATTAGGGGTCGGAAACGCAACCAAATCTGAAATTCTTGACGCACTAACCGGCAATTTTGAGGAATACAAAAAACAATGCGCCCGAAAAATAAAAGACTTCAAAAAGTGATTTTTACACACGCCATTTCGACGGTAAGACTGAGTACTCAACTTTAAAATATGTCGCTCTTAAAATCTCTTAGCTAAACCCGTGTAGTCAACTTTTGAGGGATAAACAAAGTTTTTTGACAGACTTATGTCCGAATAAACTTTCCTCAAAAAGAAACACTCAAATTCAAAGTTTAAAGATGTGGTGAGCGTCTATTCAAGCCCTCTAAAGTTCCTTTTTCGGGAAATTTTCAACTTTCTCTTCATCTTAATTGCCTCATTCGGTTTTTTCAACAATTTGCCCGGCCTAAACCGCGACCAAACTCTCTCGTTCCCGGCTCCCTCCGTATTTCACCCGCAAAACAAACTTCACTCTTCGCCTCTGCCTAAATCATACATTAAGGCCCTCACGAAAAATACGGTTGAAGTGCTTCAGTCACATTTTGTGGCGGTTGGCAAGGTTTTCCCGTTGATTGCTTCACAAATACCAAGGTGGTATGACCTTTTGTAATAAGTTCATCTTTTGGGTTGTATATTTCATAATCAAACCGCATTCGTACATCAGGCATTTTCGAAAGAATGGTCACAATCTTTAACTCATCATCATAAAAACCCGGTTTAAAATACCTGATTTGTAAATCTCTTACAGGTAAAGCATAGCCGGAATCTTCAATATTTTTATAAGGAATTCCTAATTTTCGCAAAGTTTCTACCCTTCCTACTTCAAAATATGTGGCATAATTCCCGTTATAGACATAGCCCATTTTGTCCGTCTCACCGTATCGAACACGAATTGAAATTTCAAATTTATACATGAAGTTAAATTTATATTTTGATTAAAAAGAAGTTACAAAAATAGCTCTTTACAATGCCAAAAAAAGATACCTCTACATCTATTTTATGTGTAAAATTCACCAACGTTTTGAACACCAAGGTTTCGACAGTTGAAAAATAAAAAAATAGTGGGTATACCAGTATTTTTAGGGTTCCAAGCACAACTAAATAAAAAAATATCCATATATTTGAAGCGCGAAACGACATGTAAAAAAAACGGGAAATGCAATAGCAGAAAAATTTTTTTGTTAGGAAATTTTGTTGAAAATTTGTCGCCGCTAAACAAAGCCATAATTTCGATTTTTTCGAGCTTAGCAACTCTGCCAAAATCGAAAATTTAAAACAGGCTCATTATGATAATAACCCTATTTGATAATATACTCTATTAAAATATTTTAACAATGGCACAACAACACGAGCAGGTTTGGAATAATTGTCTTTCGGTAATCAAAGATAATTTAGGACACCAAAGTTATAAAACTTGGTTTGAACCCATTAAACCGCTGTGTTTATCAGATAATACCTTAACGATTCAAGTGCCGAGTCAGTTTTTCTACGAGTGGATTGAAGAGCATTACATCAATCTTCTTAAAAAAACCATCAAAAAGGAATTGGGGCCCAGCGGTTCTCTCGAATACTCCATTGTTATGGAAAATAACGGCAAAAAGAAAAACAATAAATCGGTAAAGATGCCCACGGGGAATTTATCCGCAACGAAGAATCGTCCGGCCTCCATGCCTTACGAAGTAGGCGGCGCCAAAGGCATCAAAAATCCGTTTATTATTCCCGGGCTCAAGAAAGTAGTTGTAGAGTCGCAACTCAACCATAACTACTCGTTTCAAAACTTTGTGGAAGGCGAATGCAACCGCTTGGCACGAAGCGCCGGATATGCGGTAGCTAAAAAACCCGGGGGCACAGCTTTTAATCCGCTGCTTATTTACGGTGCGGTCGGACTCGGAAAAACGCACCTGGCTCACGCCATCGGATTGGAAATTAAAGAGAACCACCCCGGAAAAACGATTCTATATGTGGCTTCGGAAAAGTTCACTCAACAATTCATAGATTCGGTGAGGAACGGCACGCAAAACGACTTCATTCATTTTTACCAAATGATTGATGTGCTCATTATTGATGACGTTCAGTTTTTTGCGGGCAAAGAAAAAACACAAGATGTGTTCTTCCACATTTTCAACCACCTGCACCAATCGGGAAAACAATTGGTGTTAACCGCCGATAAAGCTCCCGTGGACATTCAAGGGATTGAGCAACGTTTGTTGTCTCGCTTCAAATGGGGATTGAGCGCCGATTTACAACCGCCCGATTTAGAAACACGCATCGCCATTCTGCAAAAGAAAATGTACACCGAGGGGATTGAACTACCCGAGGATGTAGTGGAATACTTGGCCTACACCATAACGACTAATATTCGAGAGATGGAAGGAGCGCTTATCTCACTTATCGCTCAAGCATCACTCAACAAAAAGGCGGTTACTATCGACCTTGCCAAGCAAATGATTGACAAGTTCGTGAAAAACACGGCACGTGAGGTATCTATCGATTACATTCAAAAAGTAGTTTGTGATTACTTCGATTTACCCATTGAACTGCTCAAGTCAAAAACACGCAAACGTGAAGTGGTGCAAGCCCGACAAATCGCCATGTATTTCGCCAAGCAAATGACGAAATCTTCACTGGCCAACATCGGTGCGCATTGCGGCGGTAAAGATCACGCCACTGTACTTCACGCCTGTAAAACCGTAAACAACCTCGTAGATACCGATAAACAGTTTAGAGGCTACGTCGATGATTTAAAAAAGAAAATTGCGGTGAATTAATTACCGTAGGTCACATTCCCCCACACTTTTATGCAAAAAATACTCTTCGTTTGTTTGGGCAATATCTGTCGCTCACCCATGGCGCACGGCGTTTTTCGTGACATAGCCGAAAAACGTAGTTTAGACGTTGAAATCGACTCTGCCGGAACTTCGGCACACCATAGCGGCGAAGCGCCCGATCCCAGAGCTACGGAAACCCTCGCTCAAAAAAATATCGATATCTCCGATTTACGCGCCAGACCTTTCACTCCCGATGATTTTGATGAGTTCGACCACATTTTTGTGATGGACGACAGTAACTTTCACGACGTGACAGCCTTAGCTCGTTCTACAGCCGATCGCGACAAAGTGAAACTCTTTCTCAATGAGGCCTACCCCGAGGAGAACCGAAACGTTCCCGATCCGTATTATGGAGGCATCTCCGGTTTTGAAAACGTTTACGAAATGGTAATCAGCGCCTCCACACGACTCGCAGAAAAACTGAAATGACAAAAGGCACGCTCATACTCATCCCTACCCCGCTTGGTGATATTCGACCTGATGTCGCCCTTTCTGAGACCACCATTTCCCGAATTAACGAAATTGATTGTTTTGCGGTTGAGAATATTAAAACCGCACGCAGATTCCTCAAAAAACTCAATCGCGACCGCAATATCGACGAGACCCGGTTTTTCGTGCTCAATAAAAAAACTACGGATACCGACCGACTCGAGGTCATCACTACCCTTTTGTCGGGAAAAACTGTCGGACTCCTCTCTGAGGCGGGTCTGCCCATCATCGCCGATCCAGGATCAGACACAGTACTCATGGCTCACGAAAACCGCATTCCGGTCACCGCTTTGGCTCATGACTCGTCCATTACCACCGCGTTGGCGTGTTCCGGCCTCCAAGGGCAATCATTTACGTTTCACGGCTACCTGTCGCGAGATGAAAAGGAACGCAAAAAACAATTGCAAAAAATAGAGTCGTATATTGGTCAAAACCGAAGCACGCAAATTTTCATAGAAACCCCCTACCGCAACGATAAAATATTTGAGGCTGTCAGCAATGTTTGTCGGCCCGATACCCTCTTCTGCGCCGCGGGGAACATCAACTGCCCCGGGGAATCTATTATAACCGCGCAAGTGAAAAATTGGAAAAATATCAACACCAACAGCTATAAGAAAAAACCGACGGTGTTTTTGTTGGGGTGAATTTTAAACGCAATATCTTAATCCCTATGGCAAGAAACTAAATCATTTCCCTCTATCCAAACCATCAATAACAGGGCCATCCCTGTAACCGGATATCGGGGTAATTTTTTAAAATCCGCAGTGTTGCAAATGCTGCGAAGGAGCTCAGATGCTTAATGGGATAGAAGGAATAATATCAAAGTAATCCTACTTATGTACTAAGGATGACCCACGGCAACTACAGCCGTGCCTGATTCAAGAGTCAGGTAACCCTCAGGCTCCGAGCCAAAAACGCGAAGTTCAAACTCTACCGTTACTTTTTTGGTAGGGATATTCTCGGCGTTCTCCTTGTAATCAATAACATCAACAATTCGAATAAATGAAGATTCGGGCTGTTCCCCGCGTCGTGAACTGTACCGTTGACCCGCTTCATTGACGTATTCCAAAGTAAACTCAGAAAAGTGCTCGAGATTCACATCGTATATTCGGCGCGTATCAAAGTCAAAATCGGTGACGGCGATATCGTAATTTTGATTGACCAACAGTGTTTTACACCGTGTTGACGTGCAGCCCGTTGCCGATTGGGCGCGCAAGCACGCATAAATACTGTCGCGACCCGAAAAATCTAACGGCGGCTGATCACTGAGCGGCATAAAGCCGTAACCAAAATCCCATTCAAATGTAAACGGACCGTCACCACGGGTTTGAGTATTCAACGCCGAAATTTGTCCGGTCGAGAATTGGTACGTAAAATCCACTCCGCAATCAACGGTAAAATCTGCCGTGAGTCGGTTTGAGGTTACGGTCAGCGAATCGCGGTCTGTTGTTTGGCACAGTACGGTTACCTCACCCTGTTGCGAAGTGTATTGTGTTGAGGGTTCATCAACGATACTCGTTTCACCGTTACCAAAATCCCAAAGTAAATCGAAAGTGCCTGCCGTTTTAGAAGTGGAAGATTCAAAAGAAACTTCTACGGCGCTGAGCAAGCTGTCGTAAGGCGTGTAAAACGGAAGTACGCCGGTCCGCAGACTTTCATTAATGTTGCTGCGTCCCTGTTCTATTACAGAATCATCTCTAAAAATGAATCGCACCGCGCCGCTGCAATCCTGATCAAAACAATTAAAATCTGAAAACTCACCAACGAAACTGTAAACTCCGTTTTCGTCGCGCCGCGTATCGGTTTTCATGTAAATAGGATAATTTCCCGCCTCGAGCTCGTAAGAATTACCGTTCACTTCAAAACGGGTATAAAAAACTGCATCGCCGTCAACGATATTGACGTCATCGTCATTTGAGCAACCAATGAACGTTCCTAAACAAATACACAGCAGACACAATCTCGACATCATAATTCAAGAGAAAACCTTACAAAGGTACAGATTTACGCCATTAAAAATCGGCGAAGCGAAACTTCAGGTAGGCCGATAAAAAGGCGTTACGTCGGGAACCGATTTCAGGACTCGTAGGTAAATGAGCATGTGAAGCATCCAACAATCCGTAGTACGCTCTAGCACCAACACTTAATCCGGAGAACATCTCATACTCATAACCCGCCTGTAGCGCCAAATCAATACTGCGCACTACACCTGAACCTTCATCAACCATAGCTACATCTTGTGGTAATAGATCCTCTGCAAACGGCGATTGTGACGTTAAGGAAACGTCATTACTGCTTCTCAACAAATAAGAGAATGACACCCCTACTTTGAACTGATTTTTTTCATTCACGTGCCAATTGGCGAATACCGGAATTTCCAAGTAGTGAGCGCGTTCATTTTCGGCGGTGAAAGTATAATCTGTTCGGCCAAAGGAATAAACCGAATAATCACGAGCACCGTGCAATCCCGAAGCCGACCTTATTCTGTACAACGCGTTCACTTCCAGTGAAAAATCGGGCGAAGCCAAATACTCGTACGTCAATCCGAAATGCGGGTCAACAGCACCTTGGCCGGGTCGGGCACCATGCGTAAATCCTCGAGAACCCGAGGCACCCGCCAAAACACCCAAACGGTGCTTAATCACAGGTTTAAAGTCCGGCATATTAGAAACAATATTCACGTCGGGATCCACATCAGGCGATTCATAAACCACCTCATCAAACTCGGCAGGCAGCGCACTCATCGTAAAAGGTGTGGAGGGCTCAAATGCATTAAAAGAATTATTTGCGGGTGATGCGGGAGCGGTGGTTGCACTATTTTGGTCAGAACCTTCATTAAGTGCCATTCCCAAGCCGGTGCGATTTACCGGCCGGGTTCCGTTAAGGGTCGAAGTTGAGCCGGCGAGCACACTCCCCGTGCTTTGGGCAGGTCTCAACGCTGCAGCCTGTGGCGCAGAGCTTTCTGCCGCTTGTGGAGCGGCTGCTTCTTCGGTATGCTGTAAGCCGGTGTTGTTTTCAGTGGCTGCATCAACTTCGTCCGATGCACCGGCGTCGCGCAAAGCATTATCTTGAGCGGTGGCAGATTTTGCGGCATTAGCTTCAGCATTGTTTTGAGCGAAATCACCCGTAAGCCAAATACCGCCCACAACGGCAACCATAAGCAAACCGGCAACAGCTGCGGCCGCTTTGTAATAAAAAATCTTTTTTCTACGAGCCGAACGTGCCGTTAACATGGAGTCTGCTTTGTTCCACGCCTCAGGGTTGAAAGGCACTTCCCTGCTCTTGAGGGCGTCTTTAAAAAGGTTATCAAGGTCGTTGTTTGTCATGCTGTTTTACTATTGTCTTCTTGTGTATTAATAGTCTCTTCAATGCGCTTTTTCAATTCCTTTCGAGCGGTGGAAACGTGCCACTTACTAGTGCCTGTGGTGATGTCCATCATATCGGCTATTTCCTTATGGCTATACCCTTCAATCACGTGCAGGTTAAAAACTTTTGCCGTGGCTTCGGGGAGTTCCCGAATCATTTGCAAAAGTCCCTCAGCATCGTAATCGAGTTGCGCTTGGTTATAGCTTACCCTATCTTTTTCAAATTTTTGGTCTTCAAAATCGGTATATTCTAAATGTTCTTTCTCTTTTTTATTCCGGCGATAAGCATCGATAATGGTATTGATCATAATGCGTCCGGCCCAAGCCTCAAAAGGCACTTTATCGTTATATTTATCAAGGTTGGTAACAATTTTCAAAAAGCCCGCATTGAGTAAATCCTCGGCATCTTCTTTATTGCGCTCATATCGCAAACAAATCCCCATAAGCCTACCGTAACACGCCTTGTACAATTTGAACTGTGCTTTACGATCTTCTTTCAGGCATTGTTTTATGAGCGCCTTTTCAACAACCATTGAATTACTTGGTACATTTTTTAGAATATACATGTTAACTTACTTATACACGTATATTTTAGGGTTGTGGTTGGGTATTTTATTAATCTTTTTTAGTGTTATCAGAAATGAGGTGTAAATCTCGTTGGGGGAACGGAATTTGAACACCGGCTTTTCTGAATTCATTATCTATTTGGTAGCGCAGTTCGCTGCGTATCCACTCAATTTCCCATGTTTTTTGTGCCCAAAAGAACAATTCAAAAATCAGTGCCGAGTCGCCAAAATCGATAAACCTGACCCTAACCGGATGGGAGTTAGATACCTCGGGATGATCTTCAGCACATTTTTCAAGAATTTTAGTCACCAGTTTTGTGTCTGATCCGTAAGCTACTCCTACAGAGATTTTGAACCGCGTCATTTGATCATTATAGCTCCAGTTGATAATTTCTTGCGAAGTAAGGTGAGAGTTGGGAATAATCATGCGAATGCCGTCTCGGGTAAATATTTTTGAGGTTCGAATATCGATGGACTCTACCCTGCCCACCGTGCCGTCAATTTCGAGAATATCACCTTTCTTGATTTCCGCTTCAAAAAGCAAAATGAGCCCGGAGACCATATCATTAAAGATGTTTTGGAGTCCGAAACCAATACCCACGAACAGTGCCGCAGATGAGGCCAGCAATATACCTACCTCTACACCAAGTGACTGAATGGCCAGTACAGTGGCGATCGTGTACAAAAAGTATTT
>PXEK01000066.1 GCA_003564735.1 Cryomorphaceae bacterium | reverse complement strand
TTGTACATATTTTGAAGTTAGGGTAGCTATACCGCTCATGCGCTGCAAAATATTGAGGCATAGCCTTTCGCCCGTGAGAATACTTCGTGCATTTCCTTGAATTTCAAAGGCTATATCGCCGGGTTGCATGAAGTCCCCGTTTTTCATGAAGGGTGTGAAGGATAAAGTGGAATCCACTTGTTGAAATACCTGTTTGGCGATATCGATTCCGGCTAAAATGCCGTGTGCCTTAACCTTGAGTTCTGCTTTTCCCGTTGCTTCGGACTTTATGCAGGCCAGTGAGGTATGGTCACCGTTGCCTACATCTTCGCGGAGTGCTGTTTCTATAATTTCGCGGGTAGTAATCATTATTGTTTTTTGATCCCGCAAAAGTAACCCTTAATAATGATTCCCGGGCCAATTGACGGGTACTTTCAGCGTGGATTGTATGGGGCCTTTATTCCTCGTCAATGGTCAATTGCTGAATGAGTTGCACACCATTGGTTTCACGTATGTAATAGGAAATTCTGAACGTGCCGTGCTTGGTTTCTAATATGCCTATGGTGTAGCGCATCGAAGAGCCCGACTCACCGGAGTGCAAAACCTTGAAGCTAACAGGTTCGTGGCTTTTAAAGAATTTTTCCAGGAGGTTTTTCCCTTGTTTTTTGTTCACTATTTTATCGTCGTCGAGAATAACTAAATCGGTATTGCGATCAAAGTTTTGAGATATTCCCTCGGCATTTCCGTTTTTAAATGCATCGGGCAGGTTAACTTGGTTTTGACCCGTAAAATACGACGGTGTCAAAAGAAGAAAGAACATAAGTATAGAGTACCGACTCATATGGGTCATTTTTTATATGTTTTTATCGAGTTTTCGAATGTGGTTGTGCATTTTTGCGGGAGATTTTTCACTGTTTCTTTTGATTCGACTAAAGTACGAAAAAAGTAAATACAAATTAATTTAATGCATATTAAAATACTTACCATAGGCAAAACCGGTGCCGAATTTGCTAAACAAGGTGCTATTCATTATTTTAAAAGAGCTGCAAAATATGCGCCGGTAGAGCTTGTTGAATTGCCCGATGTAAAAAAAAGGAACAAGCTTAATCCGGAACAACTCAAGGTGGAGGAGGGAATAAAAATACTACAAGCTCTCACAGCTCACAGTGAATTATATTTGCTTGATGAGCGCGGGAAATCTTTAACCTCGGTGCAGTTTTCTCAATTTTTACAGACTAAAATGAACTCGGGTATAAAAACGCTTTATCTTGTAATAGGTGGGGCTTACGGTTTTAGTGATGAGGTTTATGCGAAAGCGAACGGGAAAATAAGATTGTCTTCTCTTACGTTTCCCCATGACTTGATTCGGGTTTTTATTGCCGAACAAGTTTACCGAGCTTTTACTATTCTCAAAGGAGAACCGTATCACCACGATTAATTTTTTTTGGAGATATGCCTTACGGCAAGGGAATATGCTGTGATTTGATTCAGCAATATGGTTTGAAGACGTTTTGTTTTCAAATTATAAGGCTTAAATGTGGTTTTAGAAGAAATTCCGGCTCCGAGAATAAAAAACCAAAAATTATGCGAGGGTTGCTAATTAATTTGTAGATTTACACTTTCGAAGAGTAACGAATGATTACAGATATTTCGCCGTATATAATTTATGAGATGTCTTCCTTGAAAGGGTCGCATGTGCAGTTGTGCAGGTATGATTTTAATGGCCGGCCTGATAATGAGGGCTTTGCTATAGTGTCAGATATTTACAGCTTTTTTGTGCGTGTGAGACCCAATATTGTGGATGAAAAGTACGATGTTAACTTTTTGGAAATAAAGGCTTTTCAAAATATAGAATTGGATGATTCGTTTACGTTTCACCCTGTATTTGAAGGGGCGCTCAAGGATATAAAAATAATGAAATCATCTGTTCGGGGCATGGTGGTGCGCAGTAAGGTTATTCAAGAAGTAATTACAGAAAACGCGTTGCTTGCTGATTTTGAGGGAGACAAAAGATTTTTGATTTACCCGAGCAAACAGAATATTTACACTTGCACCGCACTATCCACCAAAACCGATGAAATTTTGGATATCATGAGTGAGCAAAGGTTTCGCGTGAGCAGGGAGGTACAACGAGATATCAATTTGCTTTTACCCGAGCAGTGATACGTTTTTGTTCAACAAGTTCTATTCCTATTTCTGCTAAGCGGTTATTAATAGACTCATATTCATCATAGTCTTCATTTTTTTCGGCACTTTCCCTTATTTCCACCAACATTTTCAGTAGAGCTTTCACGGTTTTAGTATCGCCGTTTTCCCTTTCATTTTGAAGGGTTTTAAATATGAGGTTTTCGAATTGAGCCATGTTATAGAGTTTAGCCGTTTATGCTTTTATGGTATTTTGGTCAGAACCGAAACTGAGTCACTACCTCAATGAGGGGGGGTGTGATTAATATTTTAGGATACTGCCATATTAGCTTTTTTGTTGGCTCCAATTACTTATTGGGCATCATGTCATTATTGATGTAATTTAAAAACTCTCTTTGCACCTCAGGCTCATTAAATTTACCGCTGTATTCGGCAGTTATTGTGGTAGAGTGCTCATTTTGTATACCTCGAGTGGTTACGCATAAATGTTTTGCTTCAATGAGTACCGCAACATGCTCACTGTCAAGTGCCTTTTTAAGCTCATTGAGAACTTGAAGAGCTAATCTTTCTTGAACTTGGGGTCTGCGCGCGTAGTACTCCACGATTCTATTCATTTTGGAAAGACCAATTACTCTACCCGTAGAAATGTAAGCTACATGCGCATTTCCGATAATAGGTAAAAAG
>PXEK01000363.1 GCA_003564735.1 Cryomorphaceae bacterium | reverse complement strand
CCGGCGTAATCCTCATCTTTCTCATTCCAGTGATAAGAAACATAGGCTTTGTCACCTTCGATATGAATACCTGTTGCCGACATTGTTTTACCGTGAATGACGGGAGCCGATACATCCGCCACATAAATGAAATCTGTCAAATTTCCACCGGATTTTTTTCCGGATCCATCATCATAAGCCTCAATAGGTTCATTGTGGTAAGTTACACGACCCGAAAAATTATTGTAGGTCTCCACGCGCTCATTACCGGGCATTTGGATTTGATTATCATCATCACTGCTGCAACCGGTAAAAAGTACCGCCGCGGCAAAAATGTATGCTAATATTGAATACTTGTTCTTCATAACTCTGCTGATTTAAAAATATTTTTTTAAAATGTTAGGATTTCTGTTGCGGCCAAAATGATGCCGCAATTAATAGCTAAATTAAAACACACATTATCAGCATCTTGAAAGGAATCGAGAATTTTAACTTTTCCCGTTTATGAACTATTTTAGAACGCATTTTCCCAATTTAGGAATAAAGAATGTTTGTTCATAACTTCTATTGCCTTAAATACTTTCTTATAACGTCGCAAATATAATCATAATGCTCACTATCAAGTCCCGGCCACACGCCCAACCAAAAACTATTGTTCATTATGGTGTCTGTATTTGTTAAATCTCCAACCACTCTATACTCAGTATTACTATACGCAGGCTGCTTGGTTAGGTTACCCGCAAAAAGGAGTCTGGTGGCAATTTTGTTTTCTTCTAAATAACGAACCAACTTATGTCTGTCCAATCCGCTGCCCTCTCTTACCGTAAGCATAAAACCGAACCAGCTGGGTTCTGATGACTCTGTTGCCTCGGGTAAAATAAAGTACTCTTCAAATTCCTTCATTCTGTCATATAACAACGAGAAGTTTTTACGGCGTGCTTCCACAAATGAATCGGCTTTTTTGAGCTGACTCAGCCCGATGGCAGCTTGCATATCGGTTACTTTTAAATTGTATCCGATGTGCGAATACGTATATTTATGATCATAACCTTTAGGTAAATCGCCGAGCTGCCATTTAAAGCGTCTGCCGCAAGTGTTGTCCATTCCGGGGGCACACCAGCAGTCCCTGCCCCAGTCTCTAAACGACTCGGCAATTTTCTTTAAAAACGGGTTATTGATCAACACCGCGCCGCCCTCGCCCATCGTAATGTGGTGTGCGGGATAAAAACTCACGGTGGCGGCATCGCCGAATGTACCTGTTTTTTGTCCTTCATACGTGGCGCCCAGTGAATCACAATCATCTTCAATCAACCACAAGTCGTATTTCTCGGCCACAGCCTTCACCGCTTTTAAGTTAAAAGGATTCCCCAATGTGTGGGCAATCATGATAGCCCTCGTTTTCGGACCCACCGCATCTTCGAGTTTGGTGACATCAATGTTGTACGTGGGAATATCCACATCCAAAAATACGGGTACGCAGCCGTTGGCGATGATAGGGTTTACGGTTGTGGGGAAGCCCGCCGCTACGGTAATAACTTCATCTCCGGGTTTCAATTGTTTTTTACCCAGTTTTGGCGATGTCAACGCCGAGAATGCCACTAAGTTGGCCGATGAGCCGCTATTGACGAGCAAACTGAACGGACTCCCAAAATACTTTGCGAATTCGGTTTCAAATTCCGGCCCGAACCGACCCGTTGTCAACCACCCGTCCATCACGGCGTCAATACCGTAAAGTAAATCATCCTCATCTACCACCTTGCCGGTAACGGGGATGTAATCCTCACCGGGCACGGGTCGTTTAAAGGTGTTTTGACTCAGTTTTTTTACCAATAATGATTTCAATTCGTTATCTATATTCTTCAGCATATTACTTTATGTATTTTCAAGAATTAAGCAGGCAAAAATGATATTTTTTTTCACCTGTTTTACGTTGGGTTTGGGGTTCTGACCAAAAAAATTATTTTTCCAATAAAACAACCGTTTCAATATGTGATGTATGCGGGAATTGATCTACCACACTCCATTTTTTCAATTTATATCCCGCCTCCCGCAATATCAAGAGGTCGCCGGCTTGTGACGCCGGATTACACGATATATAAACCATCCTGCGTGCATTGAGTTCAATAATATGCTTTAAAGCTTTGGGCACGATGCCCGCACGCGGCGGATCCAACACCAAAACGGCCAATTTATTTTTGTATTTGGGATGATTGCGTAAAAAGTTTTTTACATCCTCGGCGTAAAAGGAAACATCCTCAAGGTTGTTCCTAACGGCATTGGTTCGCGCGTTTTCAATGGCGCCGGTCACAATATCGACACCCAGCACATTTTTATCGGGGCCTATTTTCGATGCCATGATTTGAGCAATGGTGCCCGTGCCGCAAAACAAATCCATATATACGTCTTTTTCCTCCTCAATGCCCTCACTTAAAGCATAAGACACGGCTTTTTCGTACAGCTTTTCGGCAGCGGCGGGATTGGGCTGAAAAAAACTCTCGGTGCTGATTTCAAAGGTGAGTCCGGCCAGCATCTCCGTTACGGTATCTCTGCCGTAAATAAGTCGGGGTACGGCGCCCGACTCCACTCCTCTATCGCCCAAAGCGTCGGTTACGGTATGCAGTACGCCCGCTATGCGGACTCCGTGTAATTCGCGGAGTTTATCAACGAATTCATTTTGATCAAATTCATCAATTCGGTTCGAGGATGTGGTGAGGTTCACCAAAAATTTATCTTCGTAAAAGCTTTTTCTAAAGTTGATTGTACGGTAAAAACCCTCGTGCCGTGAAGGATGCCAAGGCGGCAGACCCGTATTTTCGAAGTACGCTCTCAGTTT
>PXEK01000405.1 GCA_003564735.1 Cryomorphaceae bacterium | reverse complement strand
CCTTTTCGTGTCCACCGAAGCCATAGTCGTAATCATCCGAGTTATACATTCTCCCCGGCACTTGCATACCAAAGGGGTAATAATCATTCAACACCATAGTATTGCGTTTTATACAGCGCCAACTCACTTACGTTAATTTTTGAATTATTCTCTCCTTCTCTCCAGGCGTTATTAATTGCCACAAATACGGTCGAGCTGTTTCTCTCAAGATCTACAACCGGTATGTTTTGAACGGCAAAACCTCCCAAAATACCGCAATTTACTGCTTCAAAATCTGTTTTCTCAAAAGTGTCCGGGTGAGTTTCGTTGAATTGGAATTTAATTATTTCAGGTGTTTCAAAAGCATTCAAAACGGTAAAGTCACGGCTCTGCAGACAGCTAACAAGCCCTCCGATTAATATCAGCAGTATGGCGATTTTACCCTGCATTTCAACTCCTCTCCTCTACTTCAACACCACTTTTTTTGTTACCGACTTCTCGGCGGTGATTACGCTCACAAAGTACATTCCGGTAGGTAAATCGGTCATGTCGATTTCGCGGGCGTTCGAGCGGTACGACTTAACTATGGCGCCGGATAAATCTCGCAAATACACCGCATCGGGATTTGAAAAGTCGCCGGTTAAGCGAATTTGCAACTTGCCGGTGGTGGGATTGGGAAATAACTCCACTCCTTCATCGGGGTCTTCTATGCGCTCCAAGCCTGTTCCCACGTCAACCGTCAACGACAGTGTATCGTAGTCCTGAAATGTACCACTCACACTTACCGCCTTGTAAATTACGGTGTATTCACCCTGCGGAACGGGATTAATGTAAACGGTATCTGTAAGTGTACAAGGCTGAGCGGTTATACCCACACTGTAATCAACGGTTACGCGAAGGTTGCCGGCACTGTCGATATGACTCTGCCACGTATCGGTAGAACAATGAGAGGCAGTAAAAAATATTTTCGCTCCAATGCCTATTTGGTCATCTTCGGTTACGGGCAAATTGGTAAAATATACTTCCTCAATTTGCTGCGCATTTACGGCCGTGGTGATTAGCGTGAAGAATAAAATAAAGTGTACCGTTTTTCTCATGTTCCCGTTTTTATCGTTTCGCAAATGTAGCAAAAAGTAATGAGCCTAGAATGATGCTTCCGGTTTTTCAAAATAATGGTCAGAACCCTTCCTTCTTCATAACCTTCCAAACACCTCGGAGAGTAATTACACTACCGCTTGGCCGGCGTGTTCGTTAAAAGCATTTTCAAACACTTTGAGCATCCGCTGCTCGTCTTTCTCCCAATGATGCTCGGCACGTGCGGCCAAACAGTTTTCTTTCATTTCACTGATGAGTCGGGGGTTGTTCAACATTCGGTTAATGGCGCCGGAGACTTCTTCTACCGTAAGACGGTCAATAAGTACCGCTACTTCAAATTTTTCGTTGAAACGGCGATATTCGGGATAATTCATGGCGATTTGAGGTACGCCGTGGTGGAGGTAATCGAAAAATCGGTTGGCCAGGGAATGGCGATTGCTCAATCCGTCATCACTAAACAGGGTAAAGCCCAATGTAGCTCGCGCGGTGTAGTTCCTCAACAGTTCGGGTTCCACATAACCTTTGAATTTCACCTTGTGCCCGAGTCCCTCGGTTCTGACCAAAATACGCATTTCATCATACAGATTGCCCAACCCGCAAATGTACAGTTTGTAGTTCTCCACACTGTGCATGGCTTTGATGAGTACATCTAAACCTCGACCTACATTCACGCTGCCCTGGTACAGGATATAGGGCTCTTCATCAGGTAGGTTCGCCGGTAGTTTTTGGAGTCGGGTCACGTTTCGCACTTGCTCATAATCAACTCCGTATTTATCCTTGAATAATTCGGCATAACCTTTTGAAACGGTGTATCCGTGCGGAATTTTAGGTACGGTTTCGCGCTCAATCCACTCCCAAACGCGCTTAACTCGTGGTCGCGACACGACTTCTTCCAACTCGGTAAAGTATTCGTGCGCATCGTAAATAATAGGTTTTTTGCGCCATTTGCTCACGAGGTAACAAGGCAAAATACTGTCTAAATCAATGGCGTTAACGAGGTCGAATTTATTGGAAAGCAAAAAGAAGAAAAGTCGCAAATTGTACTCGGCATAAAACAAAAACCCTTTCTCAAACCTGCCTTTGAGTCTGACCTGCCTAAAGGGCTGTTCGCTCAGGGGTTGGCTAAAAGGCCGTTCCCTGCCCACCAATGTCACCTCGTACCCGGCTTTTTGCAATGAGGTGCAAATGCGCTTCATACGCTGATCGTAGTTGAGGTCGTTGGTAACGGTGCAAATAATTCTTTTCAGCATATATCCTTCTCTATATCAGTAGTGTGCCGTAATTATTGATGGCCGTAGGGCGGCACTCCTTCTTTTTTGAGAATGTTTTTCCAATCGAGATTCAAATGTACGGTTTTCCCTTCTATTATGGTGTAAGGAGGCGCAAACGGGGGGAAATAGGTCGCTCTGATGCGCTTATCTATCTCGTTTTCGGACATTTCAATGTCGATTTTTTTCAAATCTTCAATTTCATTTCTATAGTGTATCGCCGTACCGCGTTGCGCCGCGAGCGATTCCTGAGAAACGGGTGTATAACGCCTATTTAAAAGGTCGTCAAGGTGTTCCTTGAAAAGTGTTTTTGAGGCTTCTAAGGTGAGCCGGTAAAGTTGTTTTACATTGCACCGTTGCGGAACGGGGAATCGGCGTTCAAAGAGTATATCGCCGCTGTCTATGCCTTCATCCATCATGTGCAATGTGGTTCCGAATTCCGTTTTTTCGTCCATCAACGCGAAGCTGAATT
>PXEK01000392.1 GCA_003564735.1 Cryomorphaceae bacterium | reverse complement strand
GTCGCAAGGCAGAGTGCACACTTCAGCCATTACCGTAGCAGTACTCCCCGAAGCAGAGGAGGTTGACGTTACGTTAAATATGAAAGATATCAAAAAAGATACCTTTAGATCTTCCGGTGCAGGTGGGCAGCACGTAAATAAAACCGAATCGGCAGTGAGGTTAACGCATATTCCCACCGGTGTGGTAGTGGAATGTCAAGACGGTAGATCACAACATAAGAACTACGATAAAGCCTTGCAAGTACTGCGTTCCCGACTGTACACGATGGAGCGCGAAAAACTGGACAGTGAACGCGCCGAAAAGCGTAAATCATTGGTGACAACAGGCGATAGATCAGCAAAAATTCGAACATACAATTACCCTCAGGGTAGAATTACCGATCATAGAATTAATAAAACGGTGTACAATCTTTCGGCCTTTATGAATGGAGATATTGAAGATATGATATCTTCCCTCAAAATGGCAGAAAATGCCGAAAAACTTAAAGAAGGAGAATCGATTTAATCAAATGCTTCTTCCCTTGAACTTTTGACTCACAGAATAAATCGGCTATTGAGAATTTAGAATACGAATAAAATGAACAGGAGTGAACTGGTTGGTGAAATAAGAAAAAAGGAGTCTTTTCTTTGTGTTGGTTTAGATACCGATTTTGATAAAATCCCCGCGTTTTTAAAGAAGCTTGACGACCCGGTTTTTGAGTTCAATAAGCGTATTATTGATGCCACCAAAGAGTATTGTGTGGCTTATAAACCCAACATTGCTTTTTATGAAGTGTTAGGTTCAAAGGGATGGGAGAGCCTGAAGAAAACCATTGATTACATTCCCGATAATATTTTGACTATAGCTGACGCTAAACGGGGTGATATCGGGAACACGGCAAATATGTATTCAAAAACCTTTTTTGAATTATATAATTTCGATGCTGTCACGGTTTCGCCCTATATGGGTTTGGATACGCTGGTTCCTTTTATCGCTTTTAAGAACAAATGGACTATTGTTTTAGGTGTTACGAGTAATCCGGGATCAAAGGACTTTCAATTTATTTCCAATGATGGTCAAGCGGTCTATCAAAAGGTGATGAGCGATACAGCCAAGCTTTACGGTTCGTCAAATACCATGTTTGTGGTTGGAGCTACACGAGGTGAGGAAATTGCTCATGCCAGGAAATGCGCTCCCGGTCACTTTTTTTTGGTCCCCGGTGTGGGTAAACAAGGTGGGGATTTAAAAACGGTTGTTCAGCACGGCTTTATCCAAGATTGCGGACTTCTTGTGAATTCATCGCGCGGAATCATTTATGCGGGTAGCGACGAAAACTTTGATGATAAAGCCGGTGAGGCAGCTCGATTGTTGCGCGATGAAATGGCCGGTTTATTGCGAGATCATAATTTTTAGTTGAATTTTTATGTAGTATCGTCAATTGTTAATACTTTAGCATTGTGCGAGAGGAACTACTTCATTTTGTTTGGGAACACGGTCTTTACAACGCCCGAGATTTGAAAACTACTTCGGGAGATAGGGTCGCGGTTCAATACCCCGGGGAACTCAATAACTTGAGTGGCCCCGATTTTCATGAAGCAAAAATTAGAATCGGCGAAACGCTTTGGGCGGGAAGTGTTGAAATACATGTGAAAAGCTCTGATTGGTTTAAGCATAATCATGAACCGGATAAAGCTTACGGCAATGTAATTCTGCACGTAGTTTTCGAACATGATGTCGTCACAGACGGGTTTTACGAAATTCCTGTAATGGAGTTAAAGGGTCGAATCACGCGAAAGACTTTAGAAAAGTACGAGCTGCTCAAAGAGTCTAAGAATAAAATACCTTGTCATAGTTTAATAGGTGATGTGTCTCCTCTTCTCATCAAGAGTCAGTGGAATAAAGCCCTCGAAGACCGACTTAGCTATAAGGCGGCGGAAATAGCGAGAAATTATAAAAGTAGCAATGGAGACCCTGATGTTACCTTCTATCGGGCGCTTCTCAAAGCGTTTGGATTTAAAGCAAATAACCAAGCTTTTGAAGAGTTGGCTGTGCGCACTCCTTTTTATGTAGTGAAAAAGTGCGCTCATATTAAGGGTATGTTAGAGGCCCTTTTATTGGGACAGTCGGGGTTGATGCCCTTAAAGCCTTTTGATGATTATCAAAAGAAACTGAGGTCCGATTATGAATTCTTGAAAAATAAATATGCGTTGCATGCGATGTCTCCTGCCGCTTGGAAAACGGGAGGTGTACGTCCCGGCAACAGTCCTGTGATTAGGCTGGCACAACTGGCGGCACTTTTTGAGCAAAATCCTTACATAACCTCTGAAGTGTACAAAGCGGATGTTGATCAATTAGTGAAGGTGTTTGAGGCTCAACCGGGAACTTATTGGGACAATAGATATTCGTTGAAAAAGACTTCCTCCAAGAAGCTTGTGAAAAAGTTAACGCGCAAGGCAATTGATAATTTATTAATTAACACGATTGCGCCATTTGTCTATTTTGTTGGGTTGAACCGAGATCGGGCAGATTTATGTGAAAAGTCACGTAAACTTCTCAATCATTTAAAACCTGAGGAAAACAGTATTGTAGAAAGTTGGAAATCCTTAGGTTTGCATTTCGCTTCGGCAAGTGAAACCCAAGCGGCTCTTCATCAAAAGAGATTCTACTGCCGAAAGTCTCGTTGTTTGCATTGTGAAATTGGTAAAAATATTGTGGAATGAATATGTTGAAAGATAAAATACAATCGTATTTTGAGCAAAGAGCCTTTGGCGTTTGCGAGTGGTGGGGAGAAAAGCTAAATATGGAGACCTCACAAATACGGCTATTTTTCATTTATCT
>PXEK01000389.1 GCA_003564735.1 Cryomorphaceae bacterium | reverse complement strand
TTTTCCTTAATTGAAAAAAATTTTAGGGGGCGCGCGAAAGAAAAAATTGTAAAGAGTATTTTGCTTGGCGGCGAGCGAATGCGAGCGGCGACGGGGTGGGAGCGTACAATTTCGTTCAGAGCCACCACGCGCTCCGCGCGCGGTCAGTCGGGGTTCTTGGCGAAAAAGGTTAGAATTTCATCCAAACAGTACCGCAACGAACGGAGTGAGCAAGGGGGGGAGCGGAAACATTTTTACTTCCACGTTAGGGTTTAAAAAGACAGATTTCACGCTTTTCTTCTTTTTGCTCATATCTGATTAGCTTAATCTACTAATCAGGTGTTGCAATTAATTCTGGAACTTAGGGAGGATAACATTGACACAATATTAGAATTGTGTTATGAATAATTTTCAGGTTAGGGAGAGTTCTTTTAAAATCGGATAAATTACCCAAGGAAAACTTTAGAAGAAGGGGGTTGTCATGTATTGGTTTTTGTCGCTAATAATAGTTTTTCTGATCATCTTTTTTATAACTGCAGCAGTGATCAATAGAAAAAGAAAGAAAAGGAATTCCTCAATGCAAGAAATCTTAAACTACGCCCTGAACTTACGAGTAAAAAACAGGAAGGACATGATAAGTTCAGATGACCGTGGTTCAAAAGAAAAGAAGGTAAGAGAAGCTTTTTCTGTTGTCGGTTCGTCTGTTAACGGTTTGGACATCGAATTATATGAATTTTTTTCCAGTAATCGTTTGAAAGGAAAAGATGATAACTATGTTCTGTTTGTCGGCGGAATTCATGGTGGCTATGAATGGAACACGATACTGTTGGCTTATAAGATCATCGATCTTATAAAGACAGATCGTAGATTTTTACCTGAAAATGTTTCAGTTGGAATTATTCCGTCGGCTAACCCTGACGGAGTTAAAAGACTAGTAAATACAAATTTCATAGAATTTCTTGCTGAAGTTTTCTTTAAACGGAAATTTACCAAACGTGGTCGGCTTAACTCAAACGAAGTTGATCTCAACCGTAATTTTGATTGTAACTGGCAACCGAAAAGCAAATGGGGTAGTCAAGTGGTAAGTGGGGGCTCTAAACCTTTTTCCGAGCCGGAAGTGGTTGCCATTCGGGATGTTGTTTTTGGGAAAAGTCCTGATGCGGTGATATTTTGGCACAGTGCCGTAGGTGCGGTTTATGGTTCTGAATGTAATGATGGAATTCTGCAAGGCACTTTGGATATTATGAGTGCGTATTCTAAATGTTCCGGTTACCGTATAGTGGATTCTTTTGACCATTATAAAATCACGGGCGATGCTGAGGGATGGCTTGCTTCGATCGGCATACCTTCAATTACCGTTGAATTGAAAACTTACGACAGTATTGAATTGGAAAGAAACCTGAGGGGCGTTAAAGCGGTTTTGGAGTGTATGGAAAGACAGTGAGAACCCGGGTAAAATTGTTTCGGTTTTTTGAGGAGTTTCTTGAAGGTAATAAGAAACTCCTCTTTTTATTACGTCGAGAAAGTAAACCATGAGCTTGTATGAATTAGGTTTCGGGAGGATCTTGACTTCGCAAATTTTGAAAAAACAAAGATTATTTCCAGAGTTTACTACTGAAAAGAAAGCGCGTTATACTCTTCTGTGTCATATACACAAACCCCTTTATCATGCCACAATACAAATTCCGCAATTCCAACATCAAGAGCCATTTTACTACAAATAGTGCAATATGGCTTTCCCGCTCTGGAAGATGTTCCGTTATCATCAAGACGGATAAAATATAATCTTGAACCGGACAATTTATCAGGATTCTTTTTTAAAGCATTCATTATGGCTCTTTGTTCAGCATGAACGCAGCAAGTTTTATCGGTCACTTTTTTATGATAAGAATCTTTTGAATAGGAACATCTTCTTTGTTCTTCAATGTCTTGTGGTGGACTATTAAAGCCACTGCCAATAATTTCATCTAATTGAACGATCACAGACCCGCATTTTGATCGTTCACAAGTCGCATGTTGTGCAACCTCAGTGGCTTTAGAAATATATTCAAGCGCTTTCTTTTCTTCATTTCCAGATAAATATCTCATATAATAAGAATTGGTATTAATATATAAAGTTTAAGGAAAGAAGTCTAATTAGGACACGAAATATCGTCGGTGAACGAGGTGAATTTCTGGCAATAAAGCAATATAACGAAACAAAAGGTATGCCTAATCTGCAAGTAGCTTCAGAAGGAACACAGAACGTCGATGCACTAAGCAGAAAGGGTGAGCGCTACAGCATTAAAACAATTTCAGAACCCGGCGCCACGACAGGAGTATTTTATGGGTGTGGAGATAATGAGGGAGAAAATATTATTGAAAAGAAATTTGAATACATAATAATCGTGCAAATTGCAAAAGATTTCACTCTTAAAAAAATTATCGAATTAACTTGGGATCAATTTCTCAAGTATAGACGATGGCATAGCACGATGAGAGCTTGGAATCTATCTTTAACTAGAGAACTACTATCTTCCGCAAAGGTGGTAAAAGAATAACCTAGCGAACACGAAGCAAGCACTGAGCAGGTATTGCGAATGACGGAGAAAAAGACGAGCCGAGCTTTTTTCCGCATACTCGGTGTTAGGCGAGGGTGAGCGGGATGGAATGGAGCGAAAGTGCAGCGTCCCTCTTTGAGTTTTTCTCGCCAATTTATTTTTTTTCTAATAATTTCCTCAACGACCCAATTATTTCCTCTAGTTTTGTTTTTAGCTTATCATCTACGAAGTGTTGTTTTGCGTTTTCTAATAATTTTAGATCGTTTTCATTAAATGTTGTAGCTAAATCATGAGCCGGTT
>PXEK01000310.1 GCA_003564735.1 Cryomorphaceae bacterium | reverse complement strand
ATTGAAAACGGTTTTTATTACGATGTTGATTTTGGTGGGCAAAAGTTTTCGAGTGACGACTTCCCTAAAATTGAACAAAAAATGAAAGAACTCGCGAAAAATAAAAGCGAGTACGTGAGGAAGGAAGTCTCAAAAGATGAGGCTGTTGCCTATTACAAGAAAAAAGGAGACGAGTATAAACTCGATTTGATAAAAGATTTGGAAGACGGGGAGATCACTTTTTACACGCAAGGTAGTTTTACCGATTTGTGTAAGGGGCCACACATACCCGATACGGGCTTTATTAAGGCGATTAAATTGCTTTCAACCGCCGGTGCTTTTTGGCGCGGTGATGAGAGTAAACCTCAACTTACCCGAATTTACGGAATTACCTTCCCCAAGAAAAAGGAGCTTACCGAGTATCTTGAAAGACTTGAAGAGGCTAAGAAAAGAGACCACAGAAAGTTAGGTAAGGAGTTGGGTTTATTTACCTTCTCTGAACGAGTAGGTCAGGGCTTACCTCTATGGTTGCCTAAGGGTGCTGCGTTACGTGAGCGTTTAGAGCAGTTTTTGAAAAAGGCGCAAAAAACAGCCGGTTATGATCAGGTGATTTCTCCGCATATAGGTCATAAAGACTTGTACGTATGTTCGGGACATTACGCCAAATACGGCGAAGATTCATTTCAGCCTATTGATACACCGGCCGATGGCGAGGAATTTTTGTTAAAGCCGATGAACTGTCCGCACCATTGTGAAATATTTAAGTCAGAACCTAAATCTTATCGAGATTTGCCGATACGGTATGCCGAATTTGGTACGGTTTACCGATATGAGCAAAGCGGTGAGCTCCACGGTTTAACTCGTGTGAGAGGGTTTACTCAAGATGATGCACATATTTTTTGTACTCCCGACCAATTGAAAGCCGAATTTAAAAAGGTGATTGATTTGGTATTGTACATCTTCAAAACTTTGGATTTTTCGGATTTTACTTCTCAAATTAGTTTGAGAGACCCCGAAGCTCCCGAGAAATATATAGGTAAGCCCGAGAATTGGGAAAAGGCGGAGCGTGCCATTATGGAAGCCGCCGAGGAAAAGAATTTGAAAACGGTAGTGGAAACCGGTGAGGCTGCTTTTTACGGCCCCAAGCTGGACTTTATGGTACGCGATGCCATTGGCCGAAAGTGGCAGTTGGGTACCATTCAGGTAGATTACAATTTACCGGAGCGATTCGATTTGGAATATACGGGTACTGACAATAAAAAGCATAGGCCTATTATGATTCATCGCGCCCCCTTTGGTTCAATGGAACGTTTTGTGGCCGTACTTACCGAGCATTGCGCGGGTAACTTTCCGTTATGGTTAACTCCCGAACAGGTAGTTATTTTACCGGTAAGTGAAAAATATAACGAGAAAGCAAAAGAACTTTCAAGTAAACTAAATAATTCCGATATTCGCGCCCTAATTGATGATAGAAATGAGAAGATTGGCAAGAAAATCAGGGACAACGAAATGAAGAAAATCCCGTATATGCTAATCTTTGGTGAAAAAGAAAGCGAATCGGGAACCGTAAGTGTGAGAAAACACGGCGGTGAAGATTTGGGAATTTTGAAAGTAAATGAATTTATGAATTTGATTCACAATGAGGTGTCTGAACAAACGGGACACTTCAAAGTTGAATCTTATTAAATTATTTAGGAGGACGAAGCTATAAAAAGAAGAAGACCGGCTCCCAGGCAAAAAAGACATGAACACAGGATAAACCGCTTTATTAAAGCTGATCCTGTTCGAGTAGTTGGTGATGACATCGACCAAGGTGTTGTTTCACTCAAAGAAGCATTAGCTATGGCTGATGAACAGGGTTTGGATTTAGTGGAAATTTCAGCAAAAGCAAATCCGCCCGTTTGTAAAGTTATTGACTACAATAAGTTCCTTTATGAGCAAAAGAAGCGTCAAAAGGAAATTAAAAAGAAAGCTCAAAAAGTGGTAGTGAAAGAGGTGAGATTTGGCCCTAATACCGATGATCATGATTATGAGTTTAAGAAAAACCACGCGATTAAGTTTTTGAAAGATGGCGCGAAGCTCAAGGCGTTTGTGTTTTTCAAAGGCCGCTCAATATTATTTAAAGATCAAGGCAGGATATTGTTATTACGCCTAGCCCAAGATGTTGAAGATTACGGAACGGTTGAGCAAATGCCGAAACTGGAAGGCAAGCGTATGATTATGTTCATTGCGCCCAAAAAGAACTAAGAGTTAGAAAAAAATCCGATAACCATTAATAAATAAAGCAGTATGCCAAAAATGAAAACTAACGCCAGTGCGAAAAAACGTTTTAAAGTAACGGGCACCGGCAAAATCAAAAGAAAGCACGCTTTTAAGTCGCACATTTTGACGAAAAAGTCAAAAAAACGCAAGCGTGCACTTACTAAAGCTACGTTGGTTCACCAATCAGATATGGATAACGTGAAGCAACTTTTAAATTTAAAATAACCGTAAACGGTTGAATGTTAAACCCGAAATTGAGCCCCAAAGTGAGTACTTGATACTCCGCTTAATATCAAAAAACAATTAGAAATGCCAAGATCAACAAATTCAGTAGCGAGCAGAACTCGCAGAAAAAAGGTGATGAAGCAGGCCAAAGGATATTTTGGTCGCCGCAAAAATGTATGGACGGTTTCAAAAAATGCCGTTGAAAAAGGTTTGCAATATGCTTATACCGGTCGTAAACAAAAAAAGCGTAACTTTAGATCTCTTTGGATCCAACGTATCAACGCCGGAGTACGTGAACACGATATGTCGTACTCACAATTCATGGGTAAATTAAAACAAAACAATATCGATTTGAATCGTAAAGTT
>PXEK01000202.1 GCA_003564735.1 Cryomorphaceae bacterium | reverse complement strand
GACGCAGATTTTGCGAATTACCCCGGTCTATTTCCCGTACTTTTCTCGTTATCGTATATTTGTCGCGAAATGAAGTCATTAAAAGTTATTCTGCTATTACGCTACCCTCTCCGTTTTCGGTTGGTTTTCATATTGGTGATTGCGGGATTGATTATGCAGCAGGGGTGCAGTACATCTGATGACGATGCTAATAGCGGTCCCGTTGAAAACACGGGGTATTATTGGATTGGCGCCGACCCTCACGTGGGATATCACGCCGAAACTTATCCCGGAGCAAATTTAGAGGCGGCCGTGAACGATATTGCAGCTCTTCAATTAGAAACACAGAACATTATCCTGGGCGACTTGGTGGAAGATGATAAAATGTATGTGCCGGTTTTTGACAGCCTGATGAATACTCTCGGCTCTGATTATAGATATGTTTTAGGAAATCACGATTTCGATACTGAAACAGGAAGTCCGGTTTTACCTCCTTTATTCACGGGCAGTACGGAATACGGTATTCGTTTTATCGTTCTTCACGATGAAGCGGGCGGTCCCGCATCACCAAACAAGGAGTTGAGTGAGACCCAAATATCACGATTTATAAGTGAGTTAAGTGAATATAGGAGTTACCCTGTTATTGTGCTGTCTCACCAACCGCCGAGTGACATTGTGCAGTGGAATGATTTGAAAACAACCGTTCGCGAATTAGACAATATAAAACTATGGTTTCACGGACATTGGCATTATTGGTCGGTGGGTTACGACAACGATTTTGACTTTTATCGTGTGGGGCTAAACTCCATCGGCGGATATAGTGAAAATGATTTTAGCTCGGTATTAAAATTGACGCATTCCCAAAAAAGAGTTCAAGTGCAATTGAAGCTTAGAAACCACCACACGGGCGAATGGCTGCCGATTGCCGACGGCGAAGGTGTAAATAATACAGAGTTAAATTTGCTTTTTAACACTCCTCTTTCGCCTTGATTTCGGGTTTTTAGTAATGAACCTCAAGGGATTTACGGCAAACGGTTGTCGGCTCTGACCAAAAAAGCAAACATTACTTTGTAAGAAAAACCGTAAAAAAAATCACCCTACACGTTTGAAATCAATCCAATTTGAAGAGGAATCGGACTCCCGCATAGTCGTATGAGCCGTTGAGAATGCCGGCGTAAATATCAATACCAAAGGCACGAAACACGCCTGAGAGTCGGTAACCGAATTCTGTATAGGAAAGTTTGGAGGCCATGGCGTGGTTGCAGAATAGGCTTTCTTTCCACCCGGCCATTTTTAGTGTATTGAAGTTGGTGAGGGCCAAGCGTGAAAACTCCATGCTTGAAAAGCCTTGAAAGTACTGCGAGGGTGCGCTGTACAGGAAGTAATCAAGTTGCCTAAATCGCGTGGGCGATCCCGAAAATATGGTTTGGTTCACGGTGAAATGGTAGTGATCAATTAGGTATTTTGGGCTACTGCCTATAAAAGATCCGCCGGTAATACTATAGTTGAGTTTCCCGATAAGACCCACGTTTAGTTTATGTTCCACGGTAACTTCGCCACGGTAAAATTCATCGGCGAGATGACCGGCATAGGCTGAGAATATGAATTTGGGTCGGTTAGAATTATCAAGGTACCGTTTGTCATTAATCAAATTGACGCCGGCAAAAGGTCGCCAAATAAATTGTAACGAACTTAACAACATGGTGTGATCCTCAAACAGAGTTTGTGGGTTGTGTTTGTTTTCAGGGGTATTGGATGTGAATGTGCCTCCAAAAATACTCGACACATACCTAAAACTGTTGTTTTCCAAAGCGAACCGTTGAGCAATCTCAGCATCACCGCGAATGACGAGTCTGTCCCCCACTTTTTGCGCCAATTTAAGTCGGGCATAATTTTTCTCATAAAGTTTGAGGAAGTTTTCTCTCATAAACCAAGTGTAACCCAAGTTGAGTAAGTTATTGATACCCGCATCTCCATTGATTGCATCCACTTGCCGGCCTCCTTCAATGCGGTAGTAAAGTTGATCGTTAAAAAGTCGAGCTTCGCGATAAATGTTGGCGTTGAAGGCTTGACGGGAAAAGGCGTACCGCGCCTCCACCCCTGTTCTTTGAGCTATACGGTCTTTTCGATGTTTGAGGTATTCCAAACCCGTTTTTAGTACGAAGCCGTCAACAGTGTTGTAAATATCAAAATCAGACAAACCGCCGATGAGTCCCTGAAAGTTAACAGTGTGCTCTTTGGCGAAACGGCGTACGTCTTCACCCCAATCGTAATCACCTCCCGTAATCACGTGCAGGGGCTTGAAGCCTTGTGTTCGACGAGTTGAGTCGGCTTGCTCTTGCTTTAAACGTGCTCGATGCATACTATCCGCTAAGGCATATCCTTTTTCTTCTTCTTTGGTGAGCGGTACTTGGCGCAGACTGTTCCAAACGGAATCGGGCGTACTTTGGGCATTCGAGTCAACTTTAAAAACCCGTATGCGCTCAATGCGAATATCTTCACCACGTTCTTTTGCCGCTTTACGTTCTTGTTTTTTAAAAGCGCGCACTTTGCGCCGGGTTTTTCTACTTGTCAACTCTTCCTCATCTTCCCGATTTTCAATGATAGCCTCCATTTCTCTTTCGTTGTTAGGCAAGGTTTCAAAAGCCTCGGATGTGGTGATTTCGTAATCGCTAGTTGAGGTGACGTATGAGGCATTGATCTCAACTCCAAAGGTTTTGGCTGCCACTTTGCCTCGCTGACTCACGGGCATCCAAACGCCGTCAAAAGGTGCGTAAACTTGTTTGAGTTTATACTCTACCTTGTTCTCATCGGTTATGGTCAAGTTTAAACTGTGAAAGGCGTATGAGGGCTCT
>PXEK01000334.1 GCA_003564735.1 Cryomorphaceae bacterium | reverse complement strand
CCACAGCGGTGAAGGGCCTCGAACCGTTCAATTCAGGGAGCGCCTTTCCGGCAGCCGCAATGGCATCGAAATCGGTAGGGCTATCAGCGGTGTAGTTTTCCAACTTGTAAGCCCCCACACCCGCAAGGCCGATATAAAGTTCGTTCTTGACGGGCACATAGATGACTCCTCCCACCGATTGCCCGTCTTCAATCAGTGCAATATTGACTGTAAACTCGCCGTTGCGCTTTACGAATTCCTTGGTTCCGTCGAGCGGGTCCACCATCCAAAATCGCTTCCAGCCTGCTCGCTGTTCGAAGGGAATTGACTTTCCCTCCTCACTTAGCACAGGGATCCCCGTGGTTTCCAAAAAGTCGACAATCTTGAGGTGGGCGCGTTTATCCGCAAGGGTGAGGGGCGATTTATCGTCCTTGTGCTCGACGGCAAAATCGGAATTGTAGACTTCGAGGATTTCGAGGCCGCCTTGGTAGGCCGCTTTTACAGCGAGAGACAAAAGTTCTTTCATAAACAGTTGAGGTTGTACTCAGCTTTAATTTGGCTGCGCAAATTAGTCAATTGTTTTGTGTATCCGCAAGTCAACCGATTTTTCAAATGCGATGACCTGAACAGCATGCTTGATGAAATCAAAGCGAAAATTGAGTAAGATCAAGGGAATATTTTGATAATTAAATCCTGCTAATTATTGAATTACAACGTTTTTGTCTCATGTAAATATATGCTTTACTCGTTCACATTTTCAAGTTAGCTTTGCCTGTCATTGAAAACCCAAACAACAATGGCAGCTTTGCACTGTTTTCGTCGAATTAAATTCTGCCGATCATGGCGTTGTTTGAATTGAAACAAATCACACCGTTCTTACGAATAAGGACATGCGAAATGAATTTTATTTGATTCACATCCGACTGAGATTTTTATATTCGCCTTAACGTTAGCATCCAACCCATCCCCTTAATGAAAACAACACTGAGATTTTTCTTTATCATCGTTGTGGGCGCTTTGATGGCCTCTTGCATTTCTAATAAACGCATCGTTTATCTGCAGGATTACAGCAAAAAAAGGCCGCACGACTACCTTGCCGACACTGTCTTCAACGCGACGGGCGACGCGTACCGCATAGAACGCGGAGACATCATCTACGTTAAATCCGACCACCCCGAAATGTCGCGTAACGTAGGTCGAATTGACAACAACTACATGAACGATACGCGTATGGTTCAGGTTGTGCCCCAACTCGCCGGATTCACGGTAGACACTGCGGGCGACATCAACATGCCCACTGTAGGCAAAATTCACCTCGAAGGAAAAACCATTTTTGAAGCTCAACACGCCGTATATGAGGCGGCGTCTCGGGTTTTTGCCGAGCCGGCGATCAAGGTGTTTTTGCTGAACTACTTCGTGACGGTGCTCGGAGAAGTAAACAGGCCCGGGCGCTATTTCGTCAACAACCACAAAATAAATATTTTTGAGGCCATGGGCCTCGCTGCGGATGCAACCGATTTTGCCAGTCGTGAAGAGGTTAAGGTCGTCCGAAACAGGGATGGAGTAAATCACCTGTTTTCAGTTGACCTTACCGATCAAAACCTGCTAAACGACCCCAACTTTTTCTTACAACCCAACGACGTGCTTTTGGTTAAGCCGCAAAAGCGTAAGAAATATGCCCAGCGGGATGTACAAAATGTCTACAACGCCATTGGCCTCGCCTTCTCAGCTATCACCATTTACCTGTTAATTAGAGACTAATCATGATCAACGAAAAAGAAATACTCCGCCGGGAAGAAGTCGATTTTCGCGGCGTAATTAACAGGTTTAAACGAGGCTGGCCCATTGCCTTCTTGTTTTTGGGCATTTGGTTGTTCCTCGGGGTCGTTTTCCAGCTCACCTTCCCCAAGCGTTATACCGCTACTTCGAAGGTGATGATTGAAAAGCCCAAAAGCACCTCTGACCCGGGAACTGTTGTGTCTACCCTCGGTGGCTTTGTGAAGCCCGACGACTTCTACTACAGCAATCAAAAGTCTGTAATGATCAGTCACCCCATTGTGAGTGCAGCCCTGAATAAAATCGGAACCATTTCGTACTACAAGCTCGGAATTTTCAAAAAGGAGCTGTACAAAAAGTCTCCTATCACTGTAGAGTTGGACTCGACTTATATGGCTTTCGACAAAAACTCCACCCCCTACCGAAGCACCTTTGAGGTGAATTTTAAAAATACGAACTCATACTTTCTCAATGTAGAAGGTGAGTACTTCGAAACCAAAGACCCGTATGAGGTCAGCGGTGAGTTCCAATTCGGCGAGTGGATTGTATTTGACAATACCCGGATGCGCGTTCGACTGAGCGACTACTTCAATGGACTGACCCCGGAAAGACAAAACGAGTGTTTTGACGTTGACTACGGATTTATTATCAACGATCCGGCCGCCCTTACGCTTTCATACATGGAGGCGATGGAGATTGAGCAGGAGGAAATTGAGTCTTCTGTTTTCGAAGTCTACCTTTCGGGCAGTGCACCCGAGAAGCAGTTGGACTTCCTGACCGTACTTGGAGATGTTTTCATCAAAACCCACCTTGAGCAAAAAACGGAAGTTCTTAAGCTGGCTATCAACTATTTGGAAAAAGAAATTGATATCATTTCTCAAGAACTATACAGCAGCGAGGATGCCATTGAGTCATTTAAAACTGAAAACACCATCACAAGCCTCAGCAGAGAAGGCTCCATGTTAATTGAGCAAACCGCTGAGTTGCAAAACAAGAAAGTCAACTACCTCGTAAAAGAGAAGTACTACACATATTTACAGGAGTATCTCGAGAACAATGAAAACTACGGCAACCTGATATCGCCCCAAGCTTTCGGGGT
>PXEK01000239.1 GCA_003564735.1 Cryomorphaceae bacterium | reverse complement strand
ATGTTCAAAACCTCGGGCGGTAAATACGTGGCTCCGCAGCCTATTGAAAATGCACTCAAATCGTCGGTATTTGTTGAACAAGCCATGGTGGTGGGCGAAGGTGAAAAGCACCCTTCCGTATTAATTGCGCCAACTTTTGAGAACTTGAAAACGTGGTGTAAAAAGCACGATATACCCTACACGACAAACGAGGAGATGGTCAAAAACGAAAAACTCCGCGAGCGAATTTGGAAAGATGTTCAAGAAAAAACCGCTCATTTGGGCAAGTGGGAAATTCCCAAAAAAATGGAACTGTCACCTGCCGAGTGGACCATAGAAACGGGTGAACTCACTCCCACGTTAAAGTTGAAACGACGCAATATTTTTGCGAAGTACAATGATTTAATCACGGGAATGTATCGTTAAAAGGTCATTTTGCAGACTGAACCGCAGCAGTGTACATCCCTTTTTCTGCTGTGTCGTGGAAATCGATGTTGTTTTTGTGCAACGCATCTACCCATGCTTTGCGGTTGTAATACGACAACTCCTCTCCTAAAATAACGCTCTCCACATCAGGAGTGAGTAATTCTTTTATTTCGCGGGCGGGCAGGTCTGCCGAAACAACGATGTGATTGACTTTTGTGTGCTTTGGAATAAACTTTTGATTCTCGTCAATTTTCCAATACACTCGGCCGTCGCAATACAACAGGTAATTTTGTAAACCTTTTCGGTGTTCAACTTTGGTGTGATTTATTGAGTTTTCATTTTGGTCAGAACCCCAAAAATGCTCCATCCGTAAGCCGGAGTTTAAACGAACTTTAGCGTCAGATGCGTACAGACTTATAGTGGGTTGGTTGGCCGCGGCCACCTTCACCCCGATATGGTAGCAACCGAAAAACAACGCTACTATACCCGACAAAACGATGGTTTTTTTGTGTTGTATCGCCATTCCCAAAGTGGCCGTTAGGATAAAAGCATATATGATCACCGTTTCGGGAACCGACAATTGAACGTTACTTGTAACCGCATAAGGCAATGTGTTAATTTTGCTCACGGAGCTGTTAAGCGCTTGGAATTCAAAACTGAGTAGTTGACCTATAAAATCGGCTACGGGTAAGCCGGTAAATGAAATCAGCAGGTAGGAAATTCCCGTAACCAATACGATAAAAGCGCACGGTATCACAATTAAATTGGTGATGAGGAATAAGTTGGGGAATATTCCGAAAACACATAGAGAGATTGGCGCAGTAACCAACTGAGCGGCTACCGAAACACAAAGTAATTCCCAAATGTATTTTGTGACCACGGTTTTGGGTCGGTACAGTGAGGCGAGCTTGGGCTGAAAATACACAATACCTAAAACGGCGGCGTAGCTGAGTAACATACCGATTTCCAAAATTTTGAACGGACCAAACACTACAATTATGAAAACGCAAGAGGCTGCTATGGTGTTGTAAATATTCGAGTTTCTTGTGCTCATATTGCCCACTGCAACAAAAGTGAGCATAGTGGCCGCTCGAGTAACCGAAGCCGACAGCCCCGTAATAAAAGCATAACCCCAAATTCCTAAAATGATAATGAGTCCGCAAATGATTTTCTTGTGCTTAAAGGCGGGCAGCGGTTTTAAGAAAAATAAAATCACCATGTAAACGATACCCGCATGAAGTCCTGAAACCGCCAAAATGTGCATGGCGCCCGCACCCGAATAGGCTTGTTTGATTTCGGGCGATAAGTCATTTTTGTAACCTAATATTAACGCGGAAGCCACCGAAAAATCATCTGAATTTGTGAATACGGACTCCAAACGCGTTAAAAGATTACTTCTTGTTTGGTGAGCGGCGGCCGTGATAGAGAATCCCCGGCCGGCAGATGTTATTTGATACTGTTGTTCACCCACGTATGCGCTGTGGTAGATATGTTTTTTAAAAAGAAACCCTTTGTAGTCGAAGTCACCCTCATTTTTCGGACTCTCAATTTCTTTCACGTAAGTGCGAATGGATATTTCGTCGCCGTACTCCGGCAATTCGGCATTTTTAGGAAAGTACAAAAGGAGGTTTCCTTTAGCCTCTTCAGATATTCCGTTTTTGCGGTGTAATTTAATTTTTGCTGTTGTTTTGTAGCTGTTAGCTTTTTCTTCGAGCGGGGCATTGATTTTGACCAAAAGCGTATCGGCGCTTTCAACACTTGGGACAAAAGCGTGCGCTTGAAACTTCGGGATTTGTACTTGAGCGTATAGGTAACCCAAAGCGGTGAAGAAAATGAGGAGACCGTAAGTGAACCCCACTTGACTTTTGCGCAAAAAATAGAGAGAAGTGAGGCCTGTGGCGATTACGGAACCGATAATCGTAGCGGATAGATCTAAAGGGAAGTAGGCACAAAGAACAACCCCCGCGATAAGCGGCAGTATGGGTCGGAGCAACGGAATATGTCTCGGCGTGTTCTTCATCTGTTTTTATTTCACGTAGAGTTTCTTTTAAAAAACGCCGCTGCCGGGTTAGGAGCAGCGGCGTTATTAGGTGGCTGTATGGTTTAGTGGGACGAGAATCGTGGTTTTGGTAATACAAGAGTACGCTCGTTTTCTTGTCTAAACAGACTCCGTTTTAAATTCGGCAGGGTTGAATTCAAATTCGGTAGGCAGTCGTGAAGCGAAAAGCCCGTTGGAATCCGCTATGCGGTGCCTGCGGCAATTCCACGGGGCAGGCGTGAAGGGAAAATCGTAAAGCGTGAAGCGAAAAGCGGGACTCGTTGCGGGTGAAGTGGCGGGGCTTACAAGAAATGGTGAAAGGTGAAGGCTGAAAGGTTCCCGAACAAGAGTTTTTAGCGGAATTGAAATTCCGAAAACTCTAAGTCGGGACGGCCTGCGGCCGGAAATGGGT
>PXEK01000291.1 GCA_003564735.1 Cryomorphaceae bacterium | reverse complement strand
GTTCTATCTATAATTAGGTAAAATGACAAACCTCAAAAGATTTTTAAGTATATCGGAACTCCCCCACTTCACTTTTAATCACCAGTTCTTTTTTTTCGGCTTGTTCAACGCGACCAACAATTTGGGCTTCAATACCAAAATCATTTGAAATTTCTATAATCTCTTGAGCTGTTGCTTCGTCGGTGTAAATTTCCATACGGTGACCCATATTAAAAACCTTATACATCTCACGCCAATCGGTTTTTGACTCGTCTTGAATTAGCTTAAACAGCGGCGGTATCTCAAATAAATTATCTTTGACAACTTTCACCTGATCAACAAAATGTAAAACCTTAGTTTGAGCCCCTCCTGAACAATGCACCATGCCGTCAATTCTATCCCTGCATTGATTCAAAACCTTATATATTACGGGAGCATATGTACGAGTAGGCGACAATACGAGCTTACCTACAGTCAATCCCGAAGCGGGTTCAATATCTGTAAGCTTCTTACTTCCCGAGTACACCAGCGAAGAGTCAATGTCAGGGTCAAAAGTTTCAGTGTAATTATTTTTTAGGTCAGAACCAAAAACATCATGCCTTGCAGAAGTTAACCCGTTACTTCCCATACCGCCGTTATATTCCTTTTCATAGCTTGCCTTCCCGAAGGATGGAAGCCCTACAATAACATTGCCCGGTTTGATATTTCCGTTATCCACAACATCTTTTCGTTTCATCCTAGCCACCACCGTAGAATCTACGATTATGGTTCTGACCAAATCCCCTACGTCGGCAGTTTCTCCACCGGTAGATTTTATCTGTATTCCGTGTTGATTTAATTCAGCAATTAACTCTTCTGTGCCGTTTATTATGGCTGAAATTACTTCCCCGGGAATTAGGTTTTTGTTCCTTCCAATAGTAGATGACATTAAAATTTGCCCCGTAATTCCAACACACAACAAGTCATCTAAATTCATTACTAAGGCGTCTTGGGCAATACCTTTCCAAACTGATAGATCGCCGGTTTCTTTCCAGTATGCATATGCCAGAGAGCTTTTCGTTCCCGCACCGTCGGCATGCATTACAATACAATGATCATCAGAGCCTGTAAGGTAATCGGGCACAATTTTACAAAAGGCTTTAGGGAACAATCCTTTGTCGATATTTTCAATAGCCTTATGTACATCTTCTTTATCTGCAGAAACTCCGCGGGCACTGTATTTTTCGTTCATATAAGTACAATAAAAAAGCATTCTACTCAAAGTGAGCAGAATGCTTTACGTATTTTAATAATTCACTTACTGTTCACTATCTTCTTGAGACGGAGGAGGAACGTAATCGTCTCTCAAAACCCTAAAAGTGGTTCTCCTATTTTTTTGGTGAGCTGCCTCTTGTTCTTCCTCGGTTTCCATTGCGGCAATTTCAGAATCAGAGATGATTGGCGAAGACAAACCATAACCTTTGGCTTGCAGCCTTTCAGGAGCTATTCCTTTTTCAATAAGATAGTCAACACACTCCTGAGCACGTTGCTGTGAAAGCCTTTGGTTATATGCCGCTGAACCACGTGTATCGGTATGTGCCATAAGCTCAATAACCAAATTCGGGTTCTCAATAAGGGTTTGATAAAGGTAATCCAAAGAATCTTTAGAGTTCACTGAATCGTTTACTTGGAGTCTATAATCATCAAAGTCGTAACGCACTTCCGGGAATTCAATTTCGCCTTCAATCGGTTGCAACTTAAAGTCCTGCTGGAATCGGGTACTTTGTTCCACACCTACCGTGGTTTCTTGACCTGTACTATTTAAGTAATTATCGGCTGAAACCTCTAACGTATAAGATGTGTTAGGCTTGATATATCGTGCCTCCTCAGCATCTTCAACATCCTCTTTTTCGTCAAACTCATAATAACCTAACTCGTCTGTTGTCATTTCAACCGAGGAACCGTCAGTTCCCGTAAGTTTTACCGTTGCACCGGGGATAGGGTCACCTGTTTTTAAGTCAGATACCATACCGTCAATAACATAACGCAGCGGCGGGATTCTAAAGCTCCAAATATCGTCACTTCCTCTACCTCCGGGGCGGTCTGTAGTAAAATAACCCCGATCGTTATCACCTTCAAAAATAATGGCAAAATCATTACTTGGCGAATTAATAGGAGCCTTCATGTTTTTCACGTTACCCCATTCATCAGAGTCGTCACCCAAACGTTCGGCAACAAAAATATCCAACCCCCCCATTCCGGGATGACCATCTGAAGCGAAAAACAATCTTCCATCGTCATGAATGTATGGGAACATTTCATTCCCCTCAGTATTGATTCCTTTGATGTTTGTAGGTTTCGACCACGACTTAGCTCGCTTGTCATATTTAACGTAATAAATATCACGCTTACCCATACCGCCATCCATATCAGAGGCAAAGAAAAGGTACTCATCATTCAGGCCCATTGAGGGGTGACCAATGGCAACAGAATCCGGCGCATCTATTTCTACCTCCTCAGGTTCCGCAAATGCACGACCTCTTTTTTGTGACATCCATATCTTACACCCTTTGTCGGCTTTTTTCTCGAACGGGCATCTTGTGAAATACAAAGTTCTCATTCTTTTGTCCATAGTGGCACTACCTTCGTTAGCGTCACCAGTATTCACGTCGTTGCCATCCAGCACCGTAGGCACCATCCATTTACCTTTTCTATCTTGTTTTGTGTACCAGAGTGATGAAAAACTAGCACCTGTAATGTTGTCTTTATCGCCACCTACCGAACCTTCACGAGTAGAAGTAAAAATAAGCTCATTCATTCGTTTTGAGGCCCAAACCGGACTAAAGTCCATTTGTTTAGAGTTCAACAGCGGTTCGGGTTCAACAACATATCGAGTGGGATTATCTTTCCATTCTTGTGCTTTTTTGGCTGATTCGATACCCTTTGCCCCTCGAGGGTCATTAGGGCTTGCCTCAGAAAAGTCTTGATAAGCCGCGATGGCCTCATCAAATCTGCCTTGTTTTTTTAAAGCCTCAGCCAAATAAAAATGTACTTCGGGATCGTTGTGCTGTGCTTTTTTCGCTTTTGACAACCAATCCTCAGCAGATTTGTTATCCTGTAATTCGAAATAAGCCCTGCCTATTTGGAATAATATTCGCTTCTTTTGGTCAAATTTTTTCTCTTTCGAGTAAGCACTTTTATATAAATCAATGGCGTCGTAGTATGAACCCGTTCTAAAGGCCATATCAGCTTCTTCAGTTTTTGAGGATTGAGCCCAAGACGTCAAGCCAAACGACAAGCTTAATAAAACAGTGAAAATGAATGGTCTACTTATTTTCATAGATACAATCTTAAATTAAACAAATTGCTTTCATGTTTTCAAGCGCTAAATTAAATAAATTTTTAGCGTTTAAAGAAATTTGAAGCACAAATGTAAGTAAAAAAAAGCCGGATGAGCATATCCGGCATTTTTTTTAAGGAAATATTCTATCGAGTAAATAATAACTCGCGATATTTTGGAAGCGGCCAATCGGCGTTATCCACAATCATTTCAAGCTTGTCAACTTCATAACGAATTTTTGAGAAATATGACTTCACATTTTCTGTGTAAGCAACGCTTTGCTCTCGTGGAGATTCCAGCGCATTGGCCTTTTTCCGTTCTTCAGTCATCTCGTGTACAAATTGCCTCACACGTCCTACCCGCTCTGATATTTCCTCAATGATACATAATAGGTCTCCCGAACAATTTTTATAATCAAGCCCGTAAATATCCTTCAATCCACGCACCGAATCAATTAAGCTGTTTTGGTATTTTAGTGCTACAGGGATAATATGATTTAGAGCCATATCGGCCATTACTCTGGACTCTATCTGTAACTTCATTTTATACCCTTCATGACTGATTTCATTACGAGCCAGTACTTCTCGTTTCGTCATAATGTCTAAAGACGATAGTAACTCAACGACCTTATCTGAGGCACCTAAATCCATGGCCTTATCGGATGTCGGAATATTTTTAAGGCCTCTTTTTTCGGCTTCCTTGACCCATTCTTCACCGTATCCGTTTCCTTCAAACAATATTTTTTTCGAGTCAATGATATAATCTCTCAATACTTCGAAAATAGCATCATCTTTCTTTTTACCCGAGCTTATAAGTTCGTCAACCGACTTTTTAAAGTCAATTAATTGTTTTGTCATTGCCGCGTTTAAGGCAGTCATAGGTTCTGCACAATTCGCGGTGGAACCCACTGCTCTAAACTCGAACTTATTACCTGTAAAAGCAAAAGGTGAGGTTCGGTTTCTATCGGTATTATCAAGTAATATTTCGGGAATTTTACCGATATTCAACTTCAGTTCCGTTTTTTCATCGGGTGTAAGCGCTTCCCCTTTTACTTTTTTCTCTATATCATTCAGAACCCTAGTCAACTGTGACCCAATGAAAATGGATAAAATGGCGGGGGGTGCTTCATGAGCCCCAAGCCTGTGGTCATTCCCGGCAGATGCAACGGTGCTGCGGATATAATCATCGTACTCCTTAACAGCTTTAATGGTGTTCACTAAAAAAGTAAGGAACCTCAAGTTGGTTTTAGGTGTGTTTCCGGGAGCCAATAAATTTTTATGTTTAGATGAGTTGGCGCTCAATGACCAGTTATTGTGCTTTCCTGATCCGTTTAATCCTTTAAACGGTTTTTCATGTAACAATACATTGAAGTTATGTCTCTTGGCTACTTTCTCCATCAAGTCCATCAATAACTGGTTGTGATCAACAGCCAAATTACATTCTTCAAAAACAGGAGCACACTCGAACTGGTTGGGAGCGACCTCATTGTGCCGGGTTGTAACCGGTATCCCTAACCGCAATGACTCTTGCTCAAAATCTTTCATAAATGCTAAAGCCCTCTCAGGAATACTCCCAAAGTAGTGATCACTGAGTTGCTGATCTTTGGATGAGGAATGACCAAAAAGTGTTCTACCCGTCAAGGCTAAATCGGGTCGAGCCTCAATTAATGATGAATCTACCAAAAAATACTCTTGCTCCCAACCCAATGTAGCGGTGACTTTGGTGATATTTTTATCAAAGTATTGACACACGTCAGTAGCCGCTTTATCCAAAACATGAAGAGAGCGCAACAATGGCATTTTGTAGTCCAAACTTTCACCCGTGTAGGAAACAAATATAGTGGGAATACAAAGTGTTTTACCTAATATAAAAGCGGGTGAGGTAGGATCCCACGCGGTATATCCTCTAGCCTCAAAAGTATTTCTAATACCCCCGCTCGGTAACGAGCTCGCATCCGGCTCCTGCTGTACCAATTGATCTCCGTCAAACGACTCAAACGAGCTACCGTCATTCAAAGGCGTGTAAAACGCATCGTGCTTTTCAGCCGTTCGCCCCGTTAACGGTTGAAACCAGTGAGTGTAGTGCGTTGCGCCTTTTGACATGGCCCATGCTTTCATGGCAGAGGCAATTTGATTAGATAAAGAACGACTAAGTCGCGAACCGCTGTCAATAGAATGCATCAGACCCTTAAATGCCTCTGCACTTAAATACTGTTTCATGGAGGCATAATTGAAAACGTGCTCTCCAAAATAATCTGATATCTTATCTTTTGGCGGCACAACTTCTTGCGGGCGCCTGTTAAAACTATCATCTAAGGCTTTAAATCGTAGCATACATTTATATTTTGAGACAAAAGTATAGTGAGAAACTTTACAGAAAATAAAAAAATGATTTTTTTATCCACACCCTCAAAATTAAAGGGGTGCAGTGCAGGTAAAACTATATTTTACCGATTTGAACCACCCAAAAAATATAGGCTGCGTAAGAAATGAATAACAAAGCGCCCTCCCAACGTAGAATCTTTCGCTTGTTCAGCATGAAAGGCAGGATGATGAAGGAAATGGCGAGAAACCAATAGATATCAAAATTCAAAATAGTTTGACTCACGTCGATAGGCTTCATTATTCCGGTGACCCCAAGAACCAGTGCAATATTAAATATATTAGACCCAACAAGATTACCGATAGAAATATCGGCATGCTTGCGGAATGCCGCCATGAGAGATGTGATGAGCTCGGGTGCGGAGGTTCCAAAAGCAACGATTGTTACGCTTATTACCAAATCACTAACACCAAAACGATGAGCAACCTCAACAGCCCCTTCCACAAGCCATTCAGAACCGAACGCCAAAGCACCCGCACCAAATAGCACAAAAAGGATGGACTTCCACAAGGGTGTGTCTGAATCTTCAATATCACCTGCTTCAATTGCGGCTAAAGAATTTTCGCGTCTGGATTTCCATATCAAAAAGGTGCTAAAAGTAATTAATATGAAAAGAAGTACGGTCCCTTCCATTCGGCCTAAATCACCATCTAAAATTAGAAAATAGAAAATCACCGTAACCAACATCATTACCGGCCAATCGAAACGAATTGAGTTTTTACTCACGGCAATAGGAAACACAATAGAGGTTAGACCCAAAACCAGTGCCAAGTTGGCTATATTGGATCCGATAACATTACCCATAGATATATCGGGGAACCCCTTGTATGCCGCTTCAAGACTAACCACAAGTTCAGGCGCTGAGGTGCCGAATGACACTACGGTCATACCCACAACCAATTTTGAAATTCTAAACCGCAAGGCACATTCCACAGCACCCTTGACAAGAATTTCGCCCCCGACAATCAAAAGTATTAGACCTACCGCAAGTTGAATGTAAGCAAACAATTATTCAGTAAATTAGGTTTTTGTATTATTTCTTTCATCACCGCCTCCCTTACGTTCCTGCCTATTTGTGTCAACATCCTTTTTCACCTCGTTCACACTTCGCTGTATGTCGCTTTGTATTTCATCTGTAGCATTACGCAGCTGCCTCAATCCTTTACCCATTCCACGGGCAAACTCCGGAATTCTTTTGGCTCCGAATAAAAGTAAAATTAAAAAAAAGATCATCATGATCTCCCCACCTCCTAAGTCCAAAAACAGTATTATATTCATTCTAAATAGGAATTATTACTTTTCAAGAGCTCAACCATGATAAATGATAAAGCAAACTTAAACAATGTTTTAATATAAATGAGTATTCACCATAAAAAAAGGGTCAAAGCTCGAACAATAACTTTAACCCTTTAACGATTATTTTATCTCGAAAATTTGAGTCTTTATTTCACTTCAGCAACTTTTCTCGATTCGTCAAGATCGGGCTTTCCCAAAAGTTTTCGACTAAAGTCAATCATAATAGGAGTTGCAATAGCCAGTGAAGAATAGGTACCCACAACAACACCAATCATTAAGGCAAAAACAAAACCTCGTATTACTTCACCGCCAAAAATGAAGATTATTAAAAGTACTACAAAGGTGGTCATCGAGGTATTTACCGTACGACTCAACGTGCTGTTTAGTGCGCTGTTAATTTGTCTGATTTGGCCGTGTTTCGGATGCAAACCTATATACTCACGAATACGGTCAAATACCACCACTGTATCGTTTATGGAGTACCCCACAACCGTTAGTATGGCAGCAATAAATGCTTGATTTATTTCCAGTGAGAAAGGTAAGAAACCATAGGTCAGTGAGAAAATGGATAACACCACCAAGACATCGTGAGTCATGGCTACCAGTGCTCCCAACGAATATTGCCACTTCTTAAACCTGAACAAAATGTACAAGAAAATAACGATGAGCGAAAAGATTACGGCCAGTACTGCGGCCCGTTTAATGTCATCTGCAATGGTAGGCTCAACTTTTTGCGAGGTGAGTTGCTCTTGGAAACTCGTTCTTGAAACAGGTTCTGAATAAAAGGGCGATACGCCTTCAAAGAGCTTGCCCTCTACAATAGACTCTACGTCATCATCAGGTCTGTCAATCATAAACTTAGTCACGATTTTAACCTGGTTTGACGAACCGAATGTCTTCACTTGGGGAACTTGACGAATTCCGTCATCACCCACAAAAACATCTCCCAGTGATGAAGCAATGTCCGTAGTATTTACGGGCTGATCGAACCTCACGATGTAAGAGCGACCACCGCTAAAATCAACACCCACGTTGAGTCCGCGCGTAAACAAGGAACCCAATCCTATTAAAATGATAGAACCTGAAACGAGGTAAAAGGCTTTTCTTTTCGATACAAAATCAAAAGTAGGATTTTGCAAAAACTTTTCTGTAAGTGCATTCGAGAACTTGATGGTTTTAGTGCTTTCCATTCTCCACTCAAATAACAACCTCGTAATGAATATGGCACTAAACAATGATGTTAGAATACCTATAATTAAGGTGGTAGCAAATCCTTGGATGGGCCCGGTTCCAAATATAGCGAGAATGATACCCGTTAATAAGGTCGTAATGTTCGCGTCCAATATGGAACTGTAAGCGTTTTTGTAACCATCGGTAATAGAAAGTTTAAGACCTTTACCTGCTCGTATTTCTTCGCGAATTCGTTCAAAAATAAGTACATTGGCATCAACCGACATACCAATAGTTAACACAATACCTGCAATTCCCGGCAACGTTAACGTTGCTCGAAGAGAAGCTAATACACCTATTACAAAGAATACGTTAGCTAATAGAGCCACATTAGCTACAATACCCGCATGCGAATAATAAAATATCATGTAAATCAACACCAAGGCTAAAGCAATGATGAACGAAGATAACCCCGCGCTTATAGACTCTTCACCAAGTTCAGGGCCAACAACTGCTTCTTCAATAATGTTGGATCTTGCCGGCAATTTACCCGCTTTCAAAACTCCTGCTAAGTCAGCAGCCTGCTGTTGAGAAAACTGTCCCGTGATTTCAGTTTGTCCCGAGGGTATTTCGCCCTGAACACGTGGAGCACTGTAAACCCGATCATCCAAAACAACCATTACAGACTTCAAGTCATCGGGATTAGAAGATGCTTCACGAGTCATGTCCCTCCAGATTTTAGTTCCGCGGCTATTCATGTTCATATTAACGGTGGGGTTCCCCAACGGATCGGTTCCCACACGTGCTTGCGTAACATCATCGCCCTGCAACAACGCCTCTCCGCCTTTGGGGACCTTAGCGGCGTAGAGGGCAAAGAATTTTTCGCTTCCCTCTAGTGCATTAGCCCCCCAGTAGAATTTAGTTCTGGGAGGGAACTGACCTTTAATGTCTTTTCGCTTCAACCAGTTATTGATTCGTGATGTATCCGCTAAAGAAGCAATCCCAACCATGGGTTGATTTCCTTCTTGCTGGGGCTGAAGTAAGGCAAATAATGGATTCTCTTTCATGAACTCCTCACGAGAAATTTCTTCGGCATCATCGGCTTCATCATCTGCAAGGAGTTTTTCCAAGTCATCTTCATCCTCAATATCGGCAGTATCAATGTCATCAGAATCAACTAAATCTTCAGTACCGGACTCCTCAGCATCTTTTTCCTCTGCTTCCTCAGCGTCATCATCACTTAACAAGTCGGCAATATCATCGGCCACTTCATCTTTGGCTTCAGTATCCGAATCTCCGGCCTCAGCTTCTTTCTTTTGCGACTTTTCAGTTTCACGTAAAATATTGTTGGCGCGTTCTAAGCCGGGATAAATTTCATAATTTTGGTATGCTTCATAGAATTCCAGTTGAGCAGTACCTTGTAATATGTCTCTAACCCTTTCTCTGTCCTTAACACCGGGCAACTCAACGGTTATTCGACCGGTTCCCGAAACACGTTGAATGTTCGGTTGTACCACACCCAGGTTATCAACACGTTTTCTCAAAACTTGCTCAGTTCTTCGTATAGCCTGTTCAGCTTCGTCACGTAAGATGGAAAAAATTTCGCTGTTTGTAGCTTCTGCCGGAATGATGTCCTTGTTTTCCAAAGTGTGGAAAATGCTACTCAACTCTAAATCAGGAGCTACCTCTTTGTGGGCTCTTTCAAATACCGCGATAAAGTCTCCGTCGGCAGGCGTTCTCATTTCCCGCGCTCTATTTAAAACGCGCTCATAAATAGGGTTATTTCTATTGGCTCCGGCAAGCGAATTCAACATGTCGGGCACGGAAACCTGTAATGTCACATGCATACCGCCCTGTAAATCGAGACCGAGATTTAACTCGCGCTTTTTGCAATAAGCGTAGGTGTATCCCAAAATAGGGTACACCTCATCTCCGGCACGTGAAACCAATTCCTTTGCTTCGAAAGCCTGTAAAGCCGAATCTTGTTGAAATAAATCAAATTCCGGATTGACTTGCAGAATGGAATCAACTCTCGATTGTGCAACATTTCGAGCGTCTTTTTCAACGCTGCTTACTACCCAAGTAAAACTAATTTGGAATAGACATGCAACAACTAATAAAATTGTAAATGTCCAAAGTGCTCCTTTGTTTTGCATCTGTTTGATTTTCTTATAAGATGAGTCTAAAAAATAAGGGCGCAAATATAGAATTTCAAAGTTTCAAACCCAATCGTTAGCGCCGTTGTTTTTTAATGTAAATTTGCACGCATTCATAAAGTAAAAAAAACACTGCAAATCATGCGGTTAGAAACTTTTAATCGTCCAATTCTTTTCTATGACGGCCGTTGTAATTTATGCAACAGTGCTGTTCAGTTTGTTTTGCGACATGAAAAAAACGACGAAATATTGTTTGCTTCGTTGCAAAGTGAGTTGGGAAACGCGGTAATTTCAAAATACAACTTACAAAATATTGACAGCATTGTATTGTTTGATAATAAACGAGTATTCATCAAGTCCCAAGCGGCGCTGGCAGTTGCACGAAGACTGAAAAAACCCTATAGTTTCGCCGCTAAGTTCAACTTCATCTCGCCAAAAATAAGAGATGTTATTTATGATTTCGTGGCTCGGGGCAGATATAAACTCTTCGGGAAAACCGACACTTGCCAAATGCCTGATGAGTCAACAAGAGAACGCTTTATTGATTTGTAGCAAATTCTGTAAAGAACATCTATCACCTATAGCTAGGTTCAAACAAAAAAGACACTTGCACGCATATTTAGATTGCGTCAATCGGCTGAATTGAGATAGTATTTACCCTCAGATTTCATCTACTTATTAAATGCATCTTTTTACTTTTGACTGATGCTTTGTGACTACCCCTTCGTTTCACCTTTGCTTTGGGAATCAGATTCCTCTTCTTCTTCTGCATCATCCACTTCCAACAAACCACACTTTACAAGCAGGTTATACCACTTGAATAATTTTTTCAAATCGGAAGCATAAACTCTATCCCGATCAAACTCAGGATAAACTTCTTCCAGTTTATCCCTCAGTTCACCAACGTCCTTTAAATCAACATCCGTTTGCTTTCCACCCTCAGCCTTGTAAAGGCTTTCATAAATTTCCCCCAAGGGTTTGTCTTCAGAAAGACCGTAAATGGAAATATCAGTCAACGCACTCACTTTTTGAGTATTGTGAATCGGGAACTTTTTTTCCGATTCCAAATCCTTAACAATAATTCCTGCGTTTGTTCGAGCCGATAACTCATAAAGACCGGGCTTGCCCGAAACAGATAGTATCCCTTCTAATTTCATATTTTCATTTTATTTCTTTCAGAGTTTTATTCAAAGAATGTTGAGGTTTATAACTATTCACCGATTTCATTAACTGCAGCAGTCTAGAACGAATGACCCCCCCGATATAAATGACACATCTAAATTGATTACTTCCCTTTCCAAACCCTTGAACGATTAAATATTCTTTTGAGAAACAATTATGGTAATAATGAGTGCTTTTCAATATAGGGAGCAATTGGTGAATCTAACTAACCTTAATATTTCGAGTTACAACAAAATAAAACAACATTCAATTTTCAAAATGCAAATGTAAATTAGATACTCATACAAAAAGGGAACTACGGAGCAGTTTTCCCGATTTTGTAAAATATACCAACTTCACACTTCAGAAAATCAAAAGCACAAATACACAAAAACTGATAACCACAGTTTTAACAGAGGTTTTATTGAAAACCCAATAAAATCACAGAATTTAACAACAAAGCTGTAAACAATTGTATAAGAGAGAGCGTTTCACGTATACAAATATAAAAAATAGAACCATGAAAAAGAAAAGTTTACTTAGTGTATTTGCGGCTTTTGCGGCGACGCTATCGTTTGCCCAGACCGCGGAAGTTCAAATTATCCACAATTCGCCCGATGCAGCGGCTCAAACTGTAGATGTTTGGATTGATAATAACAAGGCTCTTGAGAATTTCGAATTTCGGGAAGCTACCCCATTCCTCCAAGTTCCCACCTCATTTGAAGTCCGAATTCAACCTGCGAACAGTACGGATACCACCAATCCATTATTTTTTGAAGATGTGGTAGTAATGGCAAATGAAAAATATGTGGCAGTAGCTAACGGGTTTGTTTCTCAAACAGGATATTCCAACACGCCCGCATTGGGTCTGGATGTACTTCCTATGGCACGCACCCAATCTGCGAATGCCGGTGAGACCGATGTTGCCGTGTATCACGGCTCGCCTGATGCTCCTACCGTTGACGTATTTGAATCAAGCATTCCCGCAGGAACTATTGTTGATGACATATCATACGGTGAGTTTCAAGGATATTTAGAGTTAGGTAATTTGGACTATACATTACAAGTTCAAGATGAAACAGGTGCTGTGACAGTGCGTGAATATAACGCACCTTTACAAACTTTAGGTTTGGCCGACTCGGCTTTGGTGGTTTTAGCATCAGGCTTTCTTGACCCTTCACAAAACAGTGACGGTCCTG
>PXEK01000332.1 GCA_003564735.1 Cryomorphaceae bacterium | reverse complement strand
TTCCCTACTCTTTTTCTCCATAGCTATCCCTGCCAAGTGTACTATACCTCGAAGTTTGCGCAAATCTAAATCGTGCGGTTCGCGTTTATACTTCCAATACAAAGCAAACGTGCCCATAGCCTCACCTGCCGAACTAATGATCGGTTCGGACCAACAAGATTTAAGACCTGCTCTTTTGAGAATATCGTGTACTTCACTCCAATTGGGGTGATTTTCTATATCTTGATGTACAACTCTTTCCTTTAAGGTAACCGCCCTGCCGCATGCCCCCACATTTTCGCCGGGAATCAAGCCCTCCAAAGCATCGTTGTATTCTTTGGGCAATTTATTGTTTGCGACCGGATAAAGCTTCTCGCCTCTAAGTTGAAGGGTTGAGGCAAAACAGCCGTTGAATTCTTTTTCTATTGCCTCAATAAGTCTTTTTAGAATATAATCCAGAGGTTCACCATCTGCAAGCAGTTCAAGTGTATCTTCATAAATGTTAGAATTTTGAACCGAGTAATATTGGGCCGATACGTCACGAATGTACCCTTCAAAACACACTAATTTTCCCGAATCAAAAATGGGTATATTTATCTCTCTAATCCATTTTATTTTTCCCGACTTTGTGCGAATCCTGTATTCTAAGGTGAGTTTTTCGTCTTTATCGGCTCTATTTAAAATTTCATCTTGAACTCTTTTCGCATCTTCAGGTAAAATTAAATTTCCGGGGGCATATTCCATATTTCCAAGAATCTCTTTTTGAGTAAAACCCAAAAGATTCTCAACACCGGGAGAAATGTACTCAAGCGTCCATAATTCATCGTTTTTACAACGAAAAAACACCCCGTTTAGCTCATCTGCAAATGAAGAAGCAAGATGCTCAAACTTTTGAACTGTTGATAATTCCAATAGAGAAAATAGTTTAATAACCAATGCAAAAATATATTTTTGACTCAAACCTTTACGAAACAATCCATTTATTTTAACAATTTTTAGTCTACATGAAAAAAACAGATAAATAATACTTGAAAATTAAGCGTACTTCCATCGCCGATGCGACCATAGCCAATAAGCGGGGGCTTCTTGGATAGATTTTTCCAGGGCTTTCACATGCATTGAGGTAATGTCGAGTTTGGCGTTCGTTTGAGGAACGGCAGTTAATAGCTCAAATGAGCAAGAATAGTAACCTCTCCTCAACTTTTTTACCCGAGCGAAAAAGACGGGAGTTTTAAACTTTGAAGCCAACAACTCGGGACCTTCGAAAAAAGGTGTTGAACGGCCCAGAAACTCAATAGCAACTCCCCTATTTTTTAGCGGCGTTTGATCACCAATGAGTGCAGTGTTGGTAATAACGGACTCCTTGTGCTCTGCAAACATTCTTTTAAAAATTCGTTTTTCCGGTATTAAGTCAGCACCGAATCGTCTACGAATTTTTAAAATAAACGCATCAAACACTTTATTGCTCAACGGTCGATACACCAAATTTGGCTTGTGAATCCCTGCGTTTGAATAGGCTAAACCCGCCATTTCCCAATTGCCGTAGTGCCCTAATATAGTGATGATACTGACGCCTTTATGAAAGTATTCATTCAGCTCCTCAATATTTTCAAAAACAAAGCGCTCCATCAGCTCCTCTTTCGAAATGCGGTAACACTTCAAAGTTTCAACAATTACATCGGTAAAGTGAAGTTGAAAAGAGGAAGTGATTGCGTTTAACTCTTCCTTTGATTTTTCGGGAAAACACTTTGAAAGATTATCGTGAATCACGTCACGACGGTACTTCACCACATCAAAAATGATAAACTTGAGTACGTTGCTTATTCGATACAATGCACTCCATGGTAACCGTGACAATTGAACGAGTAAAAATATACCGATTTTGGCCCCCATGATTAAACGGTTTCAAGATCGGTTTTAAACTCGGTATTTGTATGGAATGAAATTTCGGGGTAATCACGAATTGCACTGTCCAGCAAGTACTTACTTTCGGCAAAAAATACCGGGCGGTCATCCTTGTCATGCCCTACGTTTCGGCCCTTAATGCGCATAAAGTCTTTGAGCTTTCCCTCATCTTCGGTTGTAAGCCAAACGGCTTTGTAATATGGCTTTGGTCTAAACTCGCACGCGGCTCCGTATTCGTTTTCCAATCTATGTTTGATTACCTCGAACTGAAGCTCGCCCACAGTACCCACTATTTTTACATTTCCCGGTTGCTGCGTAAACATTTGCGCTACTCCTTCTTCTGTAAGTTGTCGCACGCCTTTGTCGAGCTGCTTTGTTTTCAGTGGGTCTTTATTAATGACCTCCCTGAAAATTTCGGGAGAAAAAACGGGGACACCTTTATAGTTAAATTCAGCCCCCTCAGTTAACGTATCTCCTATTTTAAAATTACCGGTATCATACAAACCTATTACATCACCGGCGTACGCATCTTCAACCACCTCCTTGGAACGAGCCATGAAAGAATACGGGTTAGAGAATTTAATTTTTTTGTCTTGCCTGACGTGTTTGTAAAAAGTATTTCGTTCAAACTTACCTGAACACACACGTAAAAAGGCGATTCTGTCTCTATGGCGAGGATCAATATTGGCATGAATCTTAAAAACAAACCCGCTGAATTTAGCATCATCGGGTTTTACTTCTCCTTTGTCTGTAGGTCGCGACTGAGGTGTGGGGGCCAAATCGACGAAAGCATTTAGCAATTCACGTACACCAAAGTTATTCAGTGCCGATCCGAAAAATACGGGAGCTGTTTTCGCAGACTCATACTCAGCAACGTCAAACTTGTCGTAAACGCCTTCGATTAACTCGACATCTTCACGTAGTTGATCGGCAGCTTCATCACCGATAGTTTCGTTGAGTTGAGAGGATGCTAAAT